>CANHOE010000023.1 GCA_947462175.1 Burkholderiales bacterium
TCGACCTGTCCAAGGTCGAGTCCGGCAAGTTTGATTTCTTTCCCGAGCATGTAGATCTGTGGGTGCTGCTGAAGGAGGTTCGGGAGGTGCTGCATCCGGATCTCGCTCACAAGAACATCTGCGTCTCGATTGACATCGACCACGATCTCATCGGCCTGACACTCGATCCGGTTCGGCTGAAGCAGGTTTTGTACAACTACCTGTCGAATGCCATCAAGTTCACGCCGGCGGGCGGACAGATCACGGTGCGCGCCATGACCGAGGGCCCAGAGCACTTTCGGATCGAGGTTGAAGATTCGGGCATCGGCATTTCGGTTGCCGACCTTCCCACGCTGTTCTCGCAATACGGCCAGATTGGTGAGGGACGCAGCCCGAAGTACCAGGGCACCGGCCTGGGTCTTGCGCTCACGCGCCAGCTGGTGGAGGCCCAGGGAGGGCGGGTCGGTGTGCGAAGTACGGTCGGCGTGGGCAGTGTGTTCTCTTTCACGCTGAACCGGACAGATGGTTGGGACACGCAACGCGCCGAGGCCGTTTCGTTGGGACTTCTCCAGAAAGCAGCCGAGCGCGTGCTGGTGATCGGAGGCGAACTGCACGAGCAGGGGCTGCTGGCCGATGCGCTGTCAGGAGTGGGCCTGAAGGCCGATGCGGTTGTTGACGAGCGGCATGCCCTGAAATATGCGCATGACACCGCCTATGCCGCGCTGACGCTCGATTTGAGCCTGTCGGACGGGCGTGGGCTCGATTTGCTGGACGCCATTCGCAGCATCGGTGCAAGCAACGCCGCGCCGGTGATCAGCTTCACCTGTCCTGCGGACACTGACACCAGCGTCGCTTTCGCCATCGCCAATGTTTTGTGCAAGCCCATCCGCAGCGACGAAATTCTGTCTGCAATGGATCGCTTCAAGTCGTCAGACGAGTCGCGCGCCAATGTCATGGTCATCGACCACGAAAGATCGTCGCTCGATCTGATGAGCGCGGCGCTGAACAGCATTGGCATCGAGGCTGTCTGTTTCCAGGATGGCTGCGTCGCGATGCAAGAAATCGACCGGCACAAGCCCGACGCCATCGTGATCGCGCTTTTATTGCCCGAGTTCGACTGTTTCCAGGTGCTCGACACCCTGCAGCGCCGACCGGACTGGCGCGAGGTGCCAGTGTTCATCTGGACCCGCATGTCGCTCACCGACGGCGAATACGCAACCCTGGCCCGGTCTGCGCGCGCCGTTCTGCTCAAGGGCGGCGGCACGATGGATCCGGTGCTGGGCAGTTTGCGCCGCTGGCGCAAGCCAGTCGTTGCCCGTACTTGGGAAAAATCATGACTGCTGATCGCGCAGCTGGTTTTCTGGGGCAACGCATTGGACATCGTCACCGCCCAGGTCGAACGGCTGGATCAGAAGTTCAAGGGCGAGAGTTCACCCGGCGGGTTATCTGCAATTTGACACGTTGTATCGCTCATGACCCATCAAGCGCTGGCCCTTCATCCTGCCATCTCTTGGCTAATGGTGAGTTAAGACCATAAACTATTGAATGTCCTAGACAAATCGAACTAATAAAAGAAAAATCATTCTGCATGACAATATCGATTCGTCGCTTGGCGAGGGCCGCAAGAATTCCGGCTACACGGTGCCGGGATTCGTGGCTGCCAAGGCTGCGCTGTCATGCAGTGCGTGCCCGAAGCTCATTGTTGGAGGGCAGGGATGTCGATATTGCCGATGGTCTCGTTGGCGATCCTGTGAGTGTGGGAAGTGGATTTGCGCCCCATGAAAACTGACTCGTTTGATCGGGTCAAGCCGAAGCCGAAGCCGCCACAGTCGTCCAGCGGCACGCTGACCTTGGTCCGTCGTGTTCAGCGGGCTTTGATGAACAAGCCCAAACTTGAGGAACCTGCGGAGGAGCAGGTGATCGTTCTTGCGCGACAGCTGCTCCAGCACGCCACCGACCCTGTGGTCGCCTGCGACGTCAAGGGCCGCATCTTGCTCAGCAACCCTGCCGCCGATGAACTCTATTCATCCGAGGGCCGCTCGCTGGTCGGTCAGCTGATGTCACCAGCCTTGACGGCATCCCTCCAATCTGAGTCGGAGGCCGGTGAACGCGGCGTCCTGCTTGCAGCGGCCGATCGTCCTCGTTCTGATCGATTGCTCCAAGCCAAAGGTCGCTCTGACCACGTCACTTTCGTCCCCGTTCAGCTGGGCAACCCTGGCGAAGCGATCAACGATGTGACCTTTTTTTGGGGTCATGTGAAGAACCGCGATGCGGAGATCTGCGCCGATCAGACGGAGCAGGAGGCGAAGAGCGAGCGCAAGTCCGCACATCAGGACCAGAACCACTACCTGGCCACCGTCTGTCACGAGATTCGTACGCCGCTCAATGGGCTGTTCGGCATGCTCGATCTCTTGTCCAAAACCGAACTGGTCGGCGACCAGCTTGAACTGCTCGAGACCGCGCGCATGTCGGCGCGGCAGCTCCGCGGGCTGCTGAACGACGTACTCGACATGGCGAAGATCGAAGCCGGCAAGCTGGAGTTTGAGAGCGTGCCTTTCGATGTGCTGGAGCAACTCAGCCGCGTGGTCCGGGTATTCAGAGCTTCGGCTGAGCTCAAGGGCCTGACCCTGAGCTTCAAACACAGCACGCCACATCGCATGCTGATGGGTGACGTGTTCCGTATCAGTCAGGTGCTCAACAACCTGATCGACAACGCACTGAAGTTCACCGAATCGGGCTTCATCGTCGTCGGTGTGCGCACCGAACAGCCAGATCGCGACCAAGCGCTTTGCAACCTGTTGGTCACTGTGGAGGACTCGGGCTGCGGAATCTCGCCAGACCAGATGCCTGATCTCTTCCATCCGTTCGCCCAGGCTGACAATTCCGTGTCTCGCACCTTCGGGGGCACGGGGCTGGGCTTGTCTTTGTGTCGTGAGCTGTGCGAGGCCATGGGCGGCCACATCTCGGCGGCCCCTCGTCCTGGGGGGGGCGCGATCTTCACGTTCATGGTGCGTTGTGAGCTCGCCTACGGCATGTCGCCTTTCGTCGACACCAGACCTATGGACGAGGCCCAATTCAGTGCCTTGCAGGGCGCCAGCGTGCTTGTGGTTGACGACAACCGGGTCAACCAGACGCTGCTGGCTCGTTGGTTGAAGTCGGCGGGCATGACGGTGACGCAACTGTTCGATGGCAAGTCGGCCGTGGAGGCCGTGAGGTCCCGACCGTTCGACCTCGTTCTCATGGACATCTCGATGCCGGAGATGAGCGGAATCGAGGCCGCCCGCGCCATCCGCGCGCTGGCCAGCTCGGACGGTGGCAACGCCAAGCGCTTTTCAAAGATACCCATCCTCGGCATGTCGGGCTATGCGATGCTGGAGGACCGCGATGCCTGCCTTGCGGCGGGCATGTGCGGCTATGTCAGCAAGCCGCTCAAGCTGTCTGAACTGCTGGAGCAGATGCTGCAAGCAGTGTCCCGAGCCGAGCTCGCGCCTCTCCAGTAGTCGCCCGACCCAGCCGCCCGGGCGGGCTCGTGCCGCCAGCGGCACCATCGACGATCCCCTGAGCCACTGATGAACGACTTGAGTGCCGCGGCCCTCGATCCCGCTGCGACCGTGATCGACATGCAACGCGTGATGGAAGATCTGCAGATCGACGAGGAGGGCTACTTTGAACTGATCGCTGTCTTCCTCGGAGAGGTCGCGTCGATTCGTGATTCGATCGCGCGCGCGCCTGAAGCGGGGCGCGAATCGTTCATTCGTGTTTGCCACGAACTCGGCACCACGCTGGGCGTGGTGGGGGCCACCCGAGGCCAACGGCTGGCGCAGGCGCTAGAGGGGGCGCTGCGTGCGGGAGAGCCCGTCGGTCTGTCCATGGCGGCTGCCACCTTGCTGCGCGAGCTGGATGTGGTGGCACATATCCTGATGGCAGTTCGAGATCACTGACGCCGCCGCGCTGGTTCAGTTGCGCACACTCGACGACCAGTAACAAACTTGTAAAATAATCTAAAAGTAGTGAAAGCGATATAAATAGTCGAAAAGGTTAAACCATAATCCGCCGATGCGCCGCGCACAAATCTGCATCGTTGACGACAACGCCACATGGCTGGCCAAGATGGTCCGGCTTATTCAAGGCGCCGATCTGGGCGACGCGGTGACGTACTTGCATCCGATGGACGCGTTGATAAGTCTGCGCGCCCGGCATCCCGACGTGCTCTTGGTCGATTACCACATGCCCGCCTTGAACGGCGTCGAGTTCTTGACGGCTTTGCATGCCGCAGGCGTGTCGTTACGCACCCCGGTTGCGCTGGTGGCGGGCGACGTGACCGAGCCCATGAAGCTGCAGGCATGGCAAGCCGGGGTGGTGGAGGTGCTGTCCAAGGCGGCGGGCCGTGAAGAAATGGTCCTGCGCTTGCGCAACCTGATTCGCATGGCAGCGTTGTCGCCAGCATCTGATTCATCCGACACCGGATCGCCGATGGTGGCCCGCGCCGTCATCGACGAAGGCGGCGACGAGCGCTCCACGCTCCGCATCCTTGAGCGGCTGGCGGCTCTGCGTGACGAAAACACCGGGAAACACACCGAGCGCATGGCGCGCTATGCCGCCGTGATCGCAGCCGGACTGGGCCTGTCACCGACCGATTGCCAACGGCTTCGAGACGCCGCACCGCTGCACGATCTGGGCAAGATCGGCATCCCCGATGCCTTGCTCGGCAAGCCGGGGGAACTGTCGGCAGACGAGTGGGATGTGATGCGTCGCCACACGACCATCGGCTACGAACTGCTGCGCGATCACGATTCGCCCACGCTGCGCCTGGGCGCCGAGATTGCGCTGTCGCATCACGAGCATTTCGATGGCGGCGGCTACCCGCTGGGTCTGAGTGGCGACGACATCGCGCAGTCAGGGCGCATCGTGGCGCTGGCCGACGTATTTGACGCCCTCACCACGGTGCGGCCTTACAAATCGGCGTGGCTGGTAGAGCAGGCCATCGATCAGATCGTCGAGGACTCGGGCACGCATTTCGACCCGGATGTCGTCAACGCCTTTACTTCGAGCATCGACGAGCTGGTCGCCATCAAGGCGCACTACGACGCCGACGAGGCCTACGCGCCCCTGGTACCCCTGCCCAATTGACCTCACACCAAACGGATCGAGACTTCACATGGTTCAGGCCAACTCGTGCAGCCACACTTTCTTGACCGCCGTCCTGTACGGTGAGGGGTTCGATGAATTGCCCATACTGGATGCGGACAGGCGTATCGCTGAATTCGGTGGTGACACGGAGGGATACAACGAAGTCGCCGAGATGGTCTTGTTCGAAGGGGACGACATGCTGCACTCGCTGTCGAATGTGTCGGCCCGTGACCATCTCGCCCTCGCTAAGGTGATTCATGAGGTCGCCAACCAGTGCGCCATGGTGGGGGGGCAGCGCTGCGAATTGCTGGCGCGTGCCGTCGAGACCAAGGTACGCAAGTCGCTGCGGCTCGACGTTGTGCCTGCAGTCAAAGCCATCACACAGGAGTTCGACCTGATGCTGCAGAGGCTTTCCTCCCGCAAGGTCCAATGACCCACGTTACCCGCGCCATCACACCATGACCTCGATCTTGATCGTCGATGACAGCCGCCCCATGCTGGCTCGGATGCAGCGCGCCTTCGGGGCGGCGGGTCTCGACAACGTCATGACCGAGTCTGATCCGCTGATCGCCGTGTCCAGCATCCGTTCGAAGCGTCCGGACGTGCTCGTCGTCGACTACAACATGCCGCAGCTCAATGGGCTGGCGATGCTGGAACTGCTCAAGCACGAAGGGATCGTCCCGCAGCTGCCCGCAGTCTTGCTGTCGGGGCTGGACTTGTCGGAGCTGCGCCTGCAGGCATTCGAGGCCGGAGCCGTTGACGTGATCGAAAAGTCAGTGGCCGAGCAGGAGCTGGTTCGTCGAGTCTGCAACTTCGCGGCGATCGGGCGCAGGACTGTGGACGATGCGGAGCGGTTGTCCGACAAGGGCATGCCGGCGGGCGATCCTCTTGCCACCCCAAGCTTGCTGCGCACGTTCGAGCGCCTGAGCGCACTGAACGATGAGCCCTCGGGTCTGCACGTGCATCGAATCGCTGCCTATGCCGCGGCCGTCGGCTCGTGCGTCGGACTCGGCGTGAGCGACCTTGATGTGTTGCGTGCGGCCGCGCCATTGCACGACATCGGCAAGATTGGCGTGGCCGATCTCGCGCGCAGAAACGGGCGTGCGGCCACTGAGCCGTCGCTCCAGGACCTGCAGGCCCACACCACGATCGGCTACCACCTGCTCAAGGGGCATGGCTCCCCCGTGTTGGATGCGGCCGCGCGGATCGCGCTGACGCACCACGAGAGCTGGGACGGTTCGGGTTTCCCGCTCGGGCTGCGCGGCCCGGACATCCCGCTCTTCGGGCGCATCGTGGCCGTGGCGGATGCTTTTGAGTTGGCCACCGCAACTCTCAACCGGCCGTTGCACTGGCTGGTGAAACAGGCCCGCGACGTGATCGATGCGCAGTCCGGGGTGTCGTTTGATCCGGACATCGTCTGCGCGTTCGAGTCGAGCGTCGAGGCCATGGTCGACATCAAGCTGCGCATTGATGCCGCAGCGATTGCACCGGAGCGCGCAATGCAAGCAGCACTCGTGCGTTAGGTACCGCCGCTTTCATGCCATGGGAATGCCCGGATCAGTCTCCTGCGCGAACGTTGCGTGCAGAACGCGCTCTGCGGTATCTCCCTCATGTCCGTTCGACCGCCCTCGAACTGGCATGCCAAAACGGAACTCAACGGGGCGTACTGCTCAGAATGAAAGTTATCAGGTCGAGACCTGACAGTCTTTAAACATAAAAACTTTTTGTAAATCGAGAATATTGAAATGAATGATCGATCAAGTGAGGTGGGCTGCATCGTGGTTGGTGAAGGAGTCGCTATTTCAGGTGAGTTTTCAGTCCCTGGGCGCGCTGTGATCAACGGCTCGATTGTCGGTGACCTGCAAGCCGACGAATTACTGGTGGGCGAAACCGGGAAGATAACTGGCAGCGTCAGGGTGCGGAAGGCAGATATTCACGGGGAGACGCATGAAAAACTTTCCGCGTCCGAGTTGCTGACGATCAGGGTCACGGGAAGGGTGAATGGAAACATCAGTTTCGGAGGAATAGAAATCGAGAGGGGCGGATTGATGCAAGGATATTTGTCCCCGACCCAACCTGAGACTTCAGAATCTCCTGCGAGCAAGCCGGACGGCGCCGCATCAGCCTGAATTCGATCCTATGTTGTTGGTGCTTGGTGTGATCAGGGAAAAATTCGCTCGGATTATGAATTTTCCGGCGGTCGTGAAGCTGCTTTGGAAGCGTGAATATCACGACTCCAGAATAATTATCGAACAGCAGGGTGACTTAAGATATTTTTCGGTTACCGGTCGAATTCAGCGGAACGTTGTCAGGGGTGCTATTGTTCTGGGTTTTTCAGCTATTGCTGGAATTGTATTCCTGGCGATTGCTTCATTGATATTGATGTTGGGAAATGCAAGGCTTGAACGATCTCATAATGAAATATACAGAGCCTTGGTTGGCAGCGCGTCAGATCTGCCGAATTCCGAAGGGCGGGAAATAAATCAGGAGGACATGTTCGAGTTGGCTGACAGCATACGAGAACGTGACCATGAAATAAGGGATCTTGTTGCGAAGTCGTCTGTCTCTCTGGTGGAAGAAAACTCGAGTCTGAAGGCGCGTCTGGCAGGTTCCAGTTTGTCCGCCAAGGCCATTGGTGTTATTCAGGCGCAGGCGCCCATCGGGGGTTTTGACAGTCCTCGAACGAGCATCGGCTACTCACAGTCGTCTGGCCTCTTGTTGGACGAGGCGAAAAAAAATCGCGCGCTGAAGGATGTCTTGAATGCGCTGCCTGCAGTAATGCCGATGAAGGACTTCTCTATTTCTTCGTCGTTCGGTATGCGCACTCATCCACTCGGCGGCCCATCCAAATTCCACATGGGCGTAGATCTTGTGCCCGGAGGAGGCGATGAAATCAGACCTGCGAAAGCTGGAAAAGTCGTCGTGGCGCATGAGTATCAGAACTATGGAAATACAGTCATTATTCGTCACGACAGAGGGATTGAAACTTTATACGCTCACCTCGCCGTGATAAATGTCCACGAGGGTCAGGATGTTGACATCGATACTGTTATCGGCCTGGCTGGAAATACCGGCTCAAGCACTGGTAAGCATTTGCATTTTGAAATAGCCGTTGGGGGCTATCCTGTTGATCCTCTCAAAGTGATTGAGGCTGCATATCATGTTCAAAAAAGCACAAAATAATAAAGCGGAGGCGACTTCGCCAGGCGAGCCTGCACCGGTGCCCGTGGTCGCTCCAGAGGTCACCACTCCAAAGCGTGTTTTGTCCAGCGCAAGCGTGCTCGATTCGCACAAGCCAAGCGTCATCAGCGAGGGTTTTGTCCTGACGGGTGATATTTTTTCCAGCGGTATCCTTCATATTGAAGGGAAAATCAACGGGAAAATCAAGGCGGAAAGTATCAACATTGGGCCCTGCGGGCGTGTCGACGGTGATCTGGATTGCGAAACCTTGCATGTCAAAGGCGTTTTCTCGGGGTCGGCCGTATGCGGTGAGTTGGTCGTGGCCGACAAGGCGACTGTCCAGGGCAGCGTGGCTTACAGGTCCATCACCGTCAGTCGTGGTGCCAACATCCAGGGCGAGTTGCTTTGCAGGCGCGGAGACGACTGAAAAAAAGCAAACCGGCTTGAGTCCCACAGCGTGAGGCTGAACTCCGTGCCGAGACACAAGCCCCAGATACTGGTGCCAAGGCGCACTGCATGACCCCTCCCCGAAGCCTGCCCGCCCGAACTGCGCAGGTGCTGGCTGGTGCACTTGCCCTGCTCTGGCTGCTGGCCGCATGTGCGCCGGCAGGTGAGCTGGTGCGCAGCGGCAATGAACTGATCGAGCAGGGCAAGATCGACGAGGGCCTGTCCCGGATCGAGAAGGCGCTTGCGCTCGATCCTGGCAACACCGAGCACCGGCTGCTCGCCATGCGCCTGCGCGAGGCGCAAATCCAGAAACTGATCAAGCAAGGCGATGCGGCCCGCAAAGCCTCGGAGTTTGGAGCTGCACAGCTCGCGTACCAACAGGCGCTGGTGTTCGATGCGGGTAACCACCGCGCGCGCGAGGGCATCCAGGAAGTCGAGCAGCTGAGCCGTCAGCAGCAACGCCTGGGTGAGGTCGAGGCCGCTCTCGAGCAAGGCCATCTCGACGAGGCCCAGCAGCGGCTGCGCCATGTACTTGCCGACAACCCCACCGATGCACGGGCTCTGCTGTTGCGTCGGCGCCTCGATGAGCAGCAGCCGAGCAGCAAGCGCGACCCAGCCGGCGCAATGCTCAAGGCCCGGCTGAAGAAACCCGTCACGTTCGACTTTCGTGACGCCAACCTGAAGGCGGTGTTCGAGGCGCTGTCGCACAGCACAGGCATCAACTTCGTGTTCGACGGCGATGTGAAGTCTGACGACAGGGTCACGCTGTCGATCTCGAACCTGAGCGTCGACGACGTCATCAGCGTCATCACCGTGACCAACCAACTCGGGCGCAAGACGCTCAACGAAAACACCGTCCTGATCTACCCCAACACGCCTGACAAGCAAAAGAATTACCTCGAACTTGGCGTCAAGACGTTTTACCTTTCGAACGCCGAGGCCAAGGCCGTGGTCGCGATGCTCAAGACGGTGCTCAAGACCAATGACCTTCACGCGGACGATGCGCTCAACACCATCACGATGCGCGACACCCCCGACGCGATCTCTCTGGCTGAAAAGCTGATCGCCGCGCAAGACCTCGCTGAGCCCGAGGTGATGCTCGATGTCGAGGTGCTCGAGGTCGCACGTTCGCGGATGACAGAAATCGGCATCGATGCGCCAGGAAAGTTCACCGCGCTCAACATCGTGCAGAACCCGGCCACCGTGTTGTCTGCCGCCGCCGGCAGCACCACCACGATACAAAGCAACACCCTCACCACCACCCAGCTCACGCTTGACAAGCTGCGCGGACTCAGGTCCTCCAGTGTCGGAATCGACAATGTTCCGGTCAACCTTCGGGCCGCAAACGGCGACACGAACATCCTGGCAAATCCGCGCATTCGGGTCCGGAACCACGAGAAGGCCGAGATCCTGATCGGCGATCGCGTTCCGGTGATCACCACCACCTCGACGCCCAACGTGGGCACCTCTGAATCAGTGGCTTATCTGGACGTCGGACTCAAGCTCAACGTCGAGCCCAACGTGTTCATCAATAACGAGGTCGGCTTGAAATTCGCCCTGGAGGTGAGCAACATCGTCAAGGAGGTGCGCAGCCGGTCGGGCTCGCTCAGCTACCAGGTCGGCACACGGCTGACCACCACCGAGCTGCGTCTGCAGGACGGCGAGACCCAGGTGCTGGCCGGGCTCATCAGCGATGAGGACCGCGAGGGCGCAGTCGGCCTTCCGTGGCTGATCGACCTGCCAGTGCTCGGACGTCTTTTCTCGAGCAAAAGCAGCGGTCGCAACAAGACGGAGATCGTGCTGCTCATCACGCCGCGGGTTGTGCGCAACCTGGACCCTGGCATCGCCTTCCGCAGTGAGCAACCGGGCGGCACCGAGAAGAGCGTGGGTGCGCCACCGCTGCTTCTGCAAGGCGACGGCAAGCTCTCGATGGCGCCATCGAGAGGCGGCGTGACTTCGTCGCTCGACCCGGTCGCACCGCAAGCGAATCTTGCCGAGAATGCGGCGGCCGCGGAGCAGGGAGAACAGCCGGAGGTTCGTGCTGGCGGTGCGCGCCAGCGCGTCGCGCGTCGGCGAGCAGCAGAGCCCGAATCCGACCCGTGAGCCCGTCGTCGCCAGCGCAGCCATGCTTGGCCCAGTGAAGAAACGATTTAATGTGTTTTTCATGCCTTGGTCACATTGAATGTTTAGAGTGATTTAAACGTTTAAGACTGGGCGGGAAAATGAAATTCAAGTGGCTCGTTGGTTGGGCGGCCATGTGGCTTGTCTCGATCGCGGCATCTGCTCAGGCGGTCTGCAGCAACACGGCTACCGTCTCCGCGTACTGCGAGCCCCAGCGCAGTACGGTCGTTCATCGGGTTGGCGACTTGACGCTCATCACCTGGCAGGACGGGGCCACCACCACCATGAGCCGGCAGGGCGAATTCAGCGTGGTGACTGATTCCAGCCACGGCGGGAGCTGCGTGGCACACCATGTTGGCGACACCACCATCGTGAACCTCGAGAAGTTCAGTGTGGTCTGCACCACGACCGGGCCGAGCACGCTGTGCATCAAGAGTTGATCAGTCGGTTTCGGGCCTTGGGTCGTGTGGCGGTCCTGATGAGTCGCCGTCTTCGGGTCTGGCTGGTGCTGACCGTCGCTGCTGCCGGAGTGGCCGGCTGCGGACCCTGTCTGGCGCAAAGCCGAGGTGCGCCGGGATCGGTGTTCGATGGAGACATCAGTCTCATCGTCAACCAGACCTACACCGCCGGCGGCCTGGAGTTTTATCGCCGGTTCACTGACTACTGGCGCGAAAAAGCCGATGGCGACCGGTACACCCTGGTCATCGTCGAGCGACCCTCCCGGCGCTATGGCAACCAGGTGTTGGTCAGCCTGGCGCAGCGCCCCGTCTTTGTCGCGCCCTTGCCGTTGAAGTTCGATGCGATCCGCGGCATCAGCCTTGATGCGGTCGAGCAGGTTTACACCGCCGCCGTCGCCAGCAACCTGCGCTTTCTCGACCAGGCCGATCCTGATATGGCTCGTGATGATTGATGGCGCAGGTGTCGGCCACAGACCACGACACGTTCTCTTTCAAAAGACTATTCAACCCCTCCACCACGCCATGAACTGCGTACCCCACTACCGACTTGTGAGTGCGTTTGCCATCGCCTGCGCCCTGCAGGCGGGCCCGTCCTGCGCCACCGAACTGGTCTACACGCCGATCAACCCATCGTTTGGCGGTAATCCGAACAACGCCCCCGGCTTGCTGGCGCAGGCCAATGCGCAAAACAAGTTCAAGGCGCCGGTCAAATCGGACTTGGACGCCTTCAATGACAACTTGCAGAAGGCCATCCTGTCCCGCCTCTCCAGCCAGGCGCTGACCAACCTGTTCGGCAAGGGCAGCAGCCTGGTGCCTGGCAACTACGACACGGGCGCTTACACCATCACGGTCACCGACATAGGCAACGGGATCCTGAAGATCCTCACCACCGACAAAAGCACGGGCTCGGTTGTGTCGTTCGAAGTGGGCAGTGCCTCGCTGAATGGGGTGCCCTGACATGCCCAAGCCCACCGCTGTGATGGCGCTCTGGCGTGAACGTTGTGGTTACTGTGCGTTGTTGGTGTCATTGGCGCTGACGGCCTGTTCGACGGTGCAGCCGTCCAACGTGCGCTCGAATGCCCAGCTCACCCCGACCACCCAGATCACCCGCGACCTGTCCCGTCTGCCACGCCCCGCCGTCAAGGTGCCGGTGGCGGTGTACGGCTTTCGGGACCAGACCGGCCAGTACAAGTCCGGGGCCGAGAGCGCGTATTCCACGCTGGTGACCCAAGGGGCCGCCTCGATCCTCGTCAAGGCACTGGAAGACTCTGGCTGGTTCGTCCCGGTGGAGCGTGAAGGCTTGCAGAACCTGCTCACTGAGCGGCGCATCGTTCGCGCTGTCGAGTCGCCCACGGACAAGGGCAAGCCGGTGATCAGCCTCCCCAACATGACACCCGCCAGCCTGATCATCGAAGGCGGAGTCATCGCCTACGAGTCCAATGTGCGCACCGGTGGCAAGGGCGCTAGCTACCTCGGTATTGGCTCCAGTACCCAGTACCGCGTAGACCAGGTGACGGTGGGGCTGCGCAGTGTGGATGTGCGCACCGGTCAGGTGCTGACCACGGTATCAGTCACCAAGACGATCTATTCCACGCAGTTCTCGGCGAGCCTGTACAAGTTCGTGGACTACCAGAAGCTGCTGCAGGCCGAGACCGGCTTCACGACCAACGAGCCGGCACAGCTGGCCGTTCGCGAGGCCGTCGAGTCCGCCGTTTTGCACCTCACGGCCTTTGGCATACGCGACCGATATCTTGAATTGCAAGACCCTGGCCAATGGGACCATCCGGTGGTGCAGGCGGCGCTGATCGAGGCGCTGACCAACATCGGCGAGCCACTGCCCGCGGACAATGCACCGGTCCCGCTGCGCAGGATGCTGGCCGACTGCGACGCGATCATTCGACCCCTGTCGGCGGAAGACCCGGGTGCAGGCAGCCGGTCTGCGGCGGGGCGTTCAGCTCAGCAGCGGCCTTGTCTCAACCCCGTCGCATCGGCCCGGCCCGCACCCGCAGAGCCTGATCCTGCCGAGCGGGAGTTCAACGTGCCGACGCCGCCTGTCCCGGCGGTCCGTACGGTGCCCCCATCGCCATCGCCATCGCCTACGCCATCGCCTACGCCTACGCCTACGCCTACGCCTACGCCTACGCCTACGCCTACGCCTACGCCAACGCCAACGCCAACGCCGACGCCGACGCCGACGCCACAAACGGTTCCGAGACCGGCTCCGCAAGCTGCACAACCGGCCGCACAACCTGCGGCACGGTCAACGCCGATGCCAACCGCACCGCAAACCGCACCGGTTGCCGTCTCGGCCCCTTTAGCAGTGCCCACGACACCGCCACTGCCGAAATCGCCAGCGGCTGTCAGCTCCGGCGCATCCGCACCTGTTGGCGACATCTTCAACCAGTACTGGAAATCACGATGAACGCGGCGATGGGGCTGGGCTTCCATAGGTCGATCTCATCGTTTCCTTGAACAGCACCACAACGGCAGGCATGCAGGATCTGGTACTGCTCAACCCGGGCGAAGAACAAGCCCTGCTGCAGGCCATCGAGGCCAGCGCAGAAGTCCAGCGCCTTCGCCAGTTCTTCCTGTGGTCGCAGGGTCCGCTGCGCGCATTGCTGTCGCACGAAGTGCTGGTCTGCCTGCGGCTCAACGAGCAAGGCCGGGTTACCCATGCCGAGTACCTGCACAGCGTGGCCCATGCGCCTGAGGTGCTGGCCAGGCTGGTCGACCCGGTCGACGGGCTGGTGCTGCGCATTGCCAGGCACTGCGCGGCCACGGGGCGCTCGCCGTGCCTGTTCCCGCTGTCCGACGCGTCCCCTGACTCCCCAGTACAAGCCGGTACGACCGATGGCCCGCGCGATACGGCTGGTGCTGCCTGGGGCGCGTTGGGCGACGAGGTTCGACAGCTGGGCTTGCGCAATGTGCTGGCGCACGGCACAGGGCCATTGGCCGGTGGGGGCACGTTCTTCTCGCTGTTCGGCCTGACTCACGGCCCCAATGGCCGTGATGCTTTCGCCTTGTCGCTGCTGCTGCCTCAGTTGCACATCGCCTTTTTGCGCGTGTTGGCCAGCCGCAATGCCAGCGTGCCGGCGCTGCCGCCGGGGGTGGTTCTGTCAGAGCGCGAACTCGAAGTTCTGGACTGGGTTGTCCGCGGCAAGAGCAACCCCGAGATCGGGATGATCCTGTCGCTGAGCAGCCTGACGATCAAGAACCACCTGCAGCGCATCTACCGCAAGCTCAATGTGCACAACCGCGTGCAGGCCATCACGCGCTGCCGAGAGCTCAAGCTGCTGATCAACGCCGAGCAGTGAGCGCTGCGGCGTGGGCCTTTGGTTCTCATGGATCAACGCCTTTGGGCCTGTTCGCTCAACCGCAGCGCAATCGAACACATCGAACTGTCGCATTGACTGTGCAAACTAATGCATATGGTCAAAGACTTTATCAAACGCGTACTGGAGCCAGCGATGAGTTCTTACTCTGAGCACCACGAGCGAGATCTGGCACTTGCGATGCGCCTGTTCGTGCGCGGTGGCGGTGTGCTGGGTGCTGCCTTGCTGTTGTCGTACTCACCGGCGATGGCTGCGGTGGATCTGACCGAGTACTCCGA
>CANHOE010000024.1 GCA_947462175.1 Burkholderiales bacterium
AGAAGCTGCAGCAACTGCTTGCGCAAGATGTGCGCAAGATCATCATCACCACGATCTTCAAGTTCGGCGAGGTCTCAGGCAGCCTGAACAACCGAAGCAACATCATTGCGCTGGTGGACGAAGCGCATCGCACACAGGAGGGCGACCTGGGGCGCAAGATGCGCGAGGCTTTGCCCAATGCGTTTCTGTTCGGCCTGACGGGCACGCCCATCAACCGCGCCGACCGCAACACCTTCTATGCCTTCGGTGCCGATGAGGATGAGAAGGGCTACATGAGCCGCTACGGCTTCGAGGAATCGGTCCGCGACGGCGCCACGCTGAAACTGCACTTCGAGCCGCGCCTGATCGATCTGCACATTGATAAGCCTACACTGGATGCCGCCTACAAGGACCTGACAGGCGGCCTGTCAGACCTCGATAAAGACAACCTGGCCAAGACAGCCGCCAAGATGTCCGTGCTGGTGAAAACACCCGAGCGCGTGCGCAAGGTGTGTGAGGACATCGTCCAGCACTTCCAGTCTAAGGTGGAGCCCAACGGCTTCAAGGGCCAGATCGTTACGTTCGACCGCGAGTCGTGCCTTCTCTTCAAAGCGGCGCTGGACAAGTTGCTGCCACCGGAGGCATCAGACATCGTGATGTCGGTGCAGGCGGCAGACAAGAAAGACCACCCCGAGTACGCGGTCTACGACCGGTCGCGCGATGCCGAAGAGCGGCTGCTAGACCGCTTCCGCGACCCGGCTGACCCTCTGAAGCTGATCATCGTCACGGCCAAGCTGCTGACGGGGTTCGACGCGCCGATCCTGCAGGTGATGTACCTGGATAAGCCTCTGCGCGACCACACGCTGCTCCAGGCCATCTGCCGTGTGAACCGCACCTACTCTGAGCAGAAGACGCACGGTTTGATCGTGGACTACCTCGGCATCTTTGATGACGTGGCGGCTGCGCTTGAGTTCGACGACGAGAGCGTCAAACAGGTGATCAGCAACATCCAGGAGTTGAAGGAAAAGCTGCCCGAGGCGGTGCAGAAATGTTTGGCCTTCTTCGCCGGTTGCGACCGAACACTGCAAGGTTATGAGGGCCTGATTGCAGCTCAACAGTGCCTGCCGAACAACGCGGTCCGCGACAACTTCGCTGGCGAGTACAGCGTGCTCAACAAGATCTGGGATGCGCTGTCGCCCGACGCGGTGCTTGGCCCGTTCGAGAAAGACTACAAGTGGCTTTCGCAGGTGTACCAGTCGGTGCAACCGTCCAGCGGTCACGGCAAGCTGATCTGGCATTCGCTTGGCGCCAAGACCATCGAGCTGATCCATCAAAACGTGCATGTCGATGCTGTGCGTGATGACCTCGACACATTGGTGCTAGACGCCGATTTGCTGGAGGCGGTGCTCTCGAACCCTGACCCGAAAAAGGCCAAGGAGATCGAGATCAAACTCAAGCGCCGGTTGCGCGAGCACGGCGACAACCCAAAGTTCAAGCAGCTATCCGAGCGACTGGATGCCTTGAAAGATCGCTTCGAGTCAGGGCAAATCAACAGCGTCGAGTTCCTGAAGCAGTTGCTGGAAATCGCCAAGGAAACTCTGCAGGCCGAGAAGGAAATCCCGCCCGAAGAGGACGAGGATCGCGGCAAGGCGGCGCTGACCGAGTTGTTCAATGAGGTCAAGACGGCTGAGACGCCCATCATGGTTGAACGCGTTGTAGCGGACATCGACGAGATCGTGCTGCCGGTGCGCTTCTTGGGGTGGCAAGGTACGCAGGCTGGAGAGCGTGACGTCAAGAAAGCGCTGAGGAAAGCCCTGTTCAAGTACAAGCTGCATGCGGATGAGGATCTGTTCGAGAAGGCTTTCAGCTACATACGGCAGTACTACTGAGGCAGTGACCTGCCCCCCTCCACCAGACCAATCTTTCGGCAGAAGTTCTGGTTGAAGGTCACTGAGTCTCGTTGTTTTAGGCCCCGAGCTGCTGGGCAGAATGCTCCGGTATGCCAGCGATGTTGCCCAGCGAAGCGCGCCGGCGCTATCCGCCCGATGTTGCCGTGGACTGCACTTCGTTGTAATCGCGCCGCCAAGCCCACCTCAAAACTTCCAAATCGCTCGTGCAAAACAGTGTGTAGGGGCGAACTGGGTCCCATCTCAGCAGTTTTTGGGGGTGGGGGGGTGCGTGGGGGTCGGCTTTACTGAAAACGCACGGGGTACCCCCCCCTCTCAGCTTATGCCCCCCGCTCCAGGCCAGTTGTCTAACGTCAGACACACACCCAGAATTTTTCGATTCGTTGGCGCGGATTAGTGATCACTCCAGTCGGGGGGCCGATCTGCACAAATTGGGGGGTGGGGGGACGGTGGGGGTCTGGACTTGGCGAGATTTCCAACGCCAAGACCAACCGCGTTTGGCCCGGACCTGTGGTTCAGTTGGGGCGCCTACCCTGCCGGTGCTGGAGGCCATGAGCCGGGCAAGGCGACTTGCGAGTGTTGGCCCACCTGTCGACACACCCAAACAGTTGGGGTCCATCGCAAAAGCAACTGGCGCCGCGATGGTGGGTGAATTGGTGGGTAGAAAAGAAAAACGGGCCGCTAGGGCCCGTAAATGCTTACTATCTGGCGGAGCCGGAGGGATTCGAACCCTCGATGCAGGTTTTGCCCACATACTCCCTTAGCAGGGGAGCACCTTCGGCCACTCGGTCACAGCTCCGCAGACATCAGCTCTCGATTCTAGCTGCTCGCGATCGCGTTGATCACTCAGGCCGGTGCTTGTTCCAGATCGAATGCCTTGTGAAGCGCACGCACAGCCAGCTCCATGTACTTCTCGTCGATCACGACGCTGGTCTTGATCTCGCTGGTGGTGATCATCTGGATGTTGATACCCTCGTCGCTGAGGGTGCTGAACATCTTGCTGGCCACACCCACGTGCGAGCGCATGCCGATGCCAACGATGCTGACCTTGCAGATCTTGGTGTCGCCCGACAGCGTGGCTGCACCGGTCTTCGGAATCACTGCTGACTTCAGCAGATCCATCGTGCGCGCATAGTCGTTGCGGTGCACGGTGAACGAGAAATCGGTCTTGCCGTCGTGCGACACGTTCTGGATGATCACGTCGACATCAATGTTCGCGTCGGCCACCGGGCCGAGGATCTGGAAGGCGATGCCCGGCTTGTCCGGCACGCCGATCAGGCTGATCTTGGCCTCGTCGCGGTTGAAGGCGATGCCCGATACGACGGCTTGTTCCATTTTTTCGTCCTCTTCGAAAGTGATCAGCGTGCCCGACTTCGCCTCTTCGACGATGTCGATGTCCCACGGCGTGAAGCTCGACAGCACGCGCAGCGGCACGCGGTACTTGCCTGCAAACTCCACCGAGCGAATCTGCAGCACCTTGGAGCCGAGGCTCGCCATTTCCAGCATCTCTTCGAAGCTGATGGTGTGCAGTCGACGTGCCTCAGGCACGATGCGCGGGTCAGTGGTGTAGACACCGTCGACGTCGGTGTAGATCAGGCACTCGTCGGCTTTCAGCGCCGCCGCCACGGCCACGGCCGAGGTGTCCGAGCCGCCACGGCCCAGCGTGGTGATGTTGTCCAGTTCGTCGACGCCCTGGAACCCGGTGATCACCACCACCTTGCCGGCGGCCAGATCGGCACGCACACGCTGATCGTCGATGCTCTGGATGCGCGCCTTGGTGAAGGCCGAATCGGTCTTGATCGGCACTTGCCAGCCCGCGTAGCTGACGGATTGCACGCCCTCGGCTTGCAAGGCGATGGCCAGCAGGCCGACCGAAACCTGCTCACCGGTCGCGGCAATCAAATCGAGCTCGCGCATCAGTTCGGGGGAACTGCGTTCGGGCGAAAGCTCTTTCGCCAGACCGAGCAGGCGGTTGGTCTCACCGCTCATGGCAGACGGCACGACCACCATCTGGTGGCCGGCGCGCGCCCATTTGGCCACGCGCTTGGCCACGTTGCGGATGCGCTCGGTCGAGCCCATCGAGGTGCCGCCGTATTTGTGTACTGTCAGGGCCATGGGATTCAGTGCATCGCAGCCATTCGATGGCTGCGGCATGGTTCGGGAAAGCCCTCTAGTTTACTTGGGCCTGCGTCAGCCGTGACGGCAACTCGTCACGCTGGCCCGTGTGATTCCCAGGTCAGCGTCACCTGCGGCTGGCCGGGCAGGCCGATCACCCGCGCATCGATGCCCAGGCCAGGCACGAAGACCAGTTGCCCGCCGCTGTAGACCAGCGGGCCGGCTCGCAGCCAACCGGGTACTTCTGCGGACTGGAACTGCTTCTTCAGGCTGCGAGCGGGCCGCCCGATGCCGGCCTGAAAGCTCTCTCCGCCCGATCGCTCGCGCAATTCGACCTGTGCCAACCAGGCCAAAGGCACGCCGCCCTCCTTCACGCGCACAGCTCTCAGACAGCCGCCCCATCCAGGCAGCCGATAGGTTCCGGCGCGGCGGATACCCAGCGTCGATTCCAACGACGGCTCGGCCTGCACGCCCCTGGATGCGCCCTGCCAGCTCAGCTGCCCGCGGTACCGCCGCAGCAACCCGCCGGCCAGCGGCCAGGAGGCCGACCCGTCCCCGAACAGTTCTTCGCTGAGGCGCGTGATCAGCGACGCAGGCGGGGCGCGACCGGTCTGGCGGCGCAACCAGGCGCGCAAGGCGTTGACCCGGCGAGCCACCGACAGCGCTTGCAGCCCGGGGAGCATCAAACCCCTATCGCCAGCGATCGCGGCCAGGTCGTCGGCCGCCACTTCATCGAGGCATGCCGTTGCCTGCTGCGCCCAGGTTGCGGCGGCGGCCAGTGCGAGCTCGGCATCGGGGAACGCCTGTTCCAGCGCAGGCCACACGCGCTGCCGCAATCGGTTGCGTGCATAGCGCTCGTCACTGTTGCTGTCGTCATCGATGTAGGCAAGACCCTGCGATTGCACATAGGTCTCGATAGCGCTGCGGGGCTTGTCCAGCCACGGACGTGCCCAGCGCAGCCCTTCGCGCTCGATGATGCGCGGCATACCCGACAAGCCCGCGACGCCCGCCGATCGCAGCGCCTGCAGGATCAGCGTCTCGGCCTGATCGCGACGGTGGTGCGCGATCAGCACGAGCTCGGCCTCGTGACGTTGGGCCAGACGCTTCAGCGCCGCATAGCGTTCGCGACGTGCCCAGCCTTCGATGCTGTCGCCTGGCTGAGGTTGGCTGCGCAGACGGGACGCTGCAAACGAGAGCGGCAGCCCGTCGGCCGCCCAGCGCGCGCATTGATGGCGACAGTGGCGCTCCCAGGCATCGGCGTGCGCGCTGAGGCAGTGGTTGACGTGCATGGCGACAACCGACAAGCCAAGTTCGCGCGCTGTGACCAGCGTGGCGTGCACCAGTGCGGTGGAATCGCGACCGCCGCTGTAGGCGACAGCCACACGCGGGGGCAGCGGCGAGGACGTCACGCGCCGCCGCCTCGAAGGGTCAACGGTCGGTGGTGTCGGTGAACCGGCCGTAGGCCTGCAGCCGCTCGTAGCGGCGCTGCAGCAGTTCCTTCGGCTTCAGGTCGCTGACCTGGCGCAGCGCGTCGTTCAAGGCGCGCTTGAGCTGCGCGGCCATCGCTTTGACGTCTCGGTGGCCTCCGCCGACCGGCTCGTTGACGATCTTGTCGACCAGACCCAGCGCCTTCAAGCGGTGTGCGGTGATGCCGAGTTGTTCGGCCGCATCTGCGGCTCGCTCGGACGTCTTCCAGAGAATGGACGCGCAGCCTTCCGGCGAAATCACCGAGTAGATCGAGTACTGCAGCATCAGCAACTGGTCGCCGACGCTGATGGCCAGCGCACCGCCCGAGCCACCCTCGCCGATGATGGTGACGATGATCGGCACCTCCAGTTGCGCCATCTCGAAGATGTTGCGGCCGATGGCTTCAGACTGTCCGCGCTCCTCGGCACCGATACCAGGGTATGCACCGGGTGTGTCGACGAAGGTGAAGATCGGCAAGCCGAATTTCTCGGCCAGCTTCATCAGGCGCAGGGCCTTGCGATAGCCCTCCGGGCGCGACATGCCGAAATTGCGCAGCCCGCGTTCGCGGGTGTCGCGGCCCTTCTGGTGGCCAATCACCATGCAGGCCTGGCCGTTGAATCGCGCTAGGCCGCCGACGATGGATTGGTCGTCAGCGAAGTGCCGGTCGCCGTGCAGTTCCTGGAAGTCGGTGAAGATCTCGCTGACGTAGTCCAGCGTGTACGGCCGCTGCGGGTGGCGCGCGATCTGTGTGACCTGCCAGGGCGTCAGGCTGGCGTAGATGTCCTTGGTGAGCTGCAGGCTCTTCTTGCTGAGTCGATCGATCTCTTCGGAGATGTCGACCGCCGATTCGTTCTGCACGTAACGCAGTTCGTCGATCTTCGATTCGAGATCGGCCACCGGCTGCTCGAACTCAAGAAAGTGTTTTTTGCTCATCCGTGGGGCTACTCGCGGTATCCGTCGGCATCAAGTGCGGAGCGGGTCAATAGTCTACTGGCAGTGGCTCAAGGCTGCGCCAGATGTACCAAGTGGCGACAGAACGGAACGGCGCCCAGGCTTCCCCCATCTCGCGGGCCTCGGCCCGCGACACCGGCTCGCCACTGAAGTAGTTGACGCTGATGCCCTTGATCAGTCCGGCGTCATCCAGCGGCAGCACGTTCGGACGCAGCAGATGGAACATCAGAAACATCTCGGCCGTCCAGCGACCGATGCCACGGATCGCAACCAGTTCGTCGATGACGGCTTCGTCGTCCATCTCGGCCCACTGCTGCTCATGCACCGAACCGGCTGCGAAGTGCAGAGCCAGGTCGTTCAGATACTCGACCTTGCGCGCCGACAGGCCCGCCTCGCGCATCTCCGGCATTTGCAGCTTCAACACGCTCGCCGGACGAAGGTGCATGGCGCCACCAGGCACCACGGCCACGAACCGCTCCCACACCGTCTGCGCCGCCTTCACAGAAATCTGCTGTCCGACAATGGAGCGCGCCAGCGTGGTGAAAGCGTCACCGCGTGCCCGCAAATGACTGGGGCCGCACTGCGGGATCAACTTGCGCATCACCCGATCGCGCTTGGCCAGGTGCTTGCACGCGTCTTCCCAGTAGGCCGGCGGCGCGGTGGCAGCAGACAAGCTCAAGCCTTGACCCAGGTGGTGCCCTGCGGGGAATCCTGCAGCACGATGGACTGTGCCGCGAGTTCCTTCCGGATCTCGTCAGCGCGAGCGAAATTGCGAGCAGCCTTCGCCGCGTTACGTTCTGCGATCAAGGCATCGATGCGCGACTCGTCGAGTCCGCTGCCGGCCTGCAGAAAGCTCTGCGCGGGTTGCTGCAACAGGCCGAGGACGGCACCCAATGACTTCAGCAGCGAAGCGGCTTGCGGCGAGCGGGTGCGATTGACCTCCCCAGCCAGATCGAACAGCACGGCAACAGCACCAGGCGTGTTGAAGTCCTCGTTCATCTCAGCGCGGAAGGTTGCAGCCTGCGGCTGCGTCCAATCGATGGCAGCGCTTGCCTCGTCCGCAACATCGACGCTGGCGAGCGCGGTGTAAATCCGCCGCAGCGCCTGCCGGGCATCGTCGAGGTTGGTGTCGCTGAAATTGAACGGGCTGCGGTAGTGCGTGCGCAGCATGAAAAAGCGAATGGTTTCGCCGTCGTAGCGCTTGAGCACATCCCGGATGGTGAAGAAATTGCCGAGCGACTTCGACATCTTCTCGTTGTCGACGTTCAAGAAGCCGTTGTGCATCCAGACGTTGACGTACTTGTGGCCAGACGCACCTTCGCTTTGCGCAATCTCGTTCTCGTGGTGCGGGAACTGAAGATCGAGGCCGCCGCCATGGATGTCGAAGTGTTCGCCGAGCAGCGCGCAGCTCATGGCGGAGCACTCGATGTGCCACCCCGGGCGACCCGTGCCAAACGGACTTTCCCACTTCGCGTCGGCCGGTTCGCTGTCCTTCGCTGACTTCCACAGCACGAAGTCCAGCGGATCTTCCTTGCCATCGAGCACCGCGACGCGCTCGCCGGCGCGCAGCTGATCGATCGATTTGCCGGACAAGCGTCCGTAGGCCGGGAACTTGCGGACCGCATAGTTGACGTCGCCGTTCGGCGATCGGTAGGCCAGACCCTTGGCTTCGAGCGTGGTGATCATCCTCAACATCGCCGGCACGTGCTCGGTGGCTCGAGGCTCGTGGGTCGGTGGCAGGATGCCGAGCGCAGCCACGTCCTCGTGCATCGCAACGGTCATCTCGTCGGTCAGCTGGCGGATTGGAATGTTGCGCTCGACTGCACGCTTGATGATCTTGTCGTCGATGTCGGTGATGTTGCGCACATAGGTGACGTCGTACCCCAATTCCCTCAGCCAACGGCAGGTCACGTCGAAGGCCATCATGAACCGAGCGTGACCGACATGACAGAGGTCGTAGATCGTCATGCCGCAGACATACATCCGCACTCGGTTGGCATCGATCGGGGTGAAAACCTCTGTCTCGCGGGACAGGGAATTGAAGATGCGCAAGGTCATGAGCGAGGTCGAGATGATCGCGGCGCCGAAGCGCACCGCATCGAAGTGATACGGGGAAGCGGGGCCGCGATTGTGCAGCCTCGCCGCGCCGGCACGGATCAGGTGTTGCACCCGAGCCGACGGATTCCTGCGATAACCAGCGCACCTACAATCGAGCGAAAGTCAGTATAGCGGCGTGCCCTCGGACGATGCACCATGCTTGATGTCCTTCACGCCCCACACCTCGAAGCCGCCCCCTGAACCCATGTTCCTCGTTCGACGCCTGCAACTCGCTTTTGCGACGGTGATCCTGTCGCTGTCGGCTGGCTTGGTCCATGCCGCCGACGACGTGGCAAGCATCACCCAGTTGTTTCGCTCCGGCCAGCAGGCGGAGGCGCTCTCAGAAATCGACGCGCTGCTCGCCACCAAATCCGATCGCCCTGATTTGCGTATGCTCAAAGGCATCCTGCTGGTCGATTCCCGTCGCACCGATGAGGCCCTGGTGGTGTTCCAGCAACTCACCGAAGACTTCCCCGAGGTGCCAGAGCCCTACAACAATCTCGCGGTGCTCTACGCGGCACGTGGTGAGTTCGACAAGGCCCGCGTGGCGCTGGACGGCGCTTTACGCGCCAACCCCGGCTTCGCAACCGCGCACCAGAACCTCGGCGACGTGTACGCGCAGCTGGCACAACTGTCGTATCAGCGCGCGCTGAAAGCTGAGCCCAGCAACACGGATATCCCGCCGAGGCTGTCACTGCTGCGCAAGTTGAACGAACCAGCCGCGCGCCCGTCGCAACCCTGATCCCGGATCCACGCCCCCGTTGAGAGACCGCCCATGCGCTCCAGAGTTTTGATTGGCCTTGCCGCGGCGATGTTGGCAGCAACAGCGGCCAGTTCGGCTTTCGCCCAGAAGGTGAACGTGAGCACCAGCCTGGGCGACATCGTCGTGGAGCTCAACGCCGCCAAGGCGCCGAAGACGGTCGATAACTTCCTGCAGTACGTGAAGGCGGGACATTACGACGGCACGGTGTTCCACCGCGTGATCGAGAACTTCATGATTCAGGGCGGCGGTTTTGCACCCGATCTGAAAGAGAAAGCCACCCGCGCAGCGATCCCACTCGAGTCTCGCAACGGCTTGAGCAACAACCGCGGCACGCTGGCGATGGCGCGCACGTCGGACCCCAATTCGGCGACCGCGCAGTTCTTCATCAATGTGCAGGACAACACCTTCCTTGACGCAGCCCGGTCACCCGACGGCAACGGTTACGCCGTGTTTGGCAAGGTCGTCTCCGGCATGGAAGTGGTCGACCGCATCCGCACGGTGCAGACGGGTAACCGCGGTGGTCTCCAGAATGTGCCGCTGCAGCCGGTGACCATCATCAAGGCCGCGGTCGCGCCCTGAGCGCGGCCCGCATCAGATTCTTAACCCCACGAAACCACACCATGGCAACCCAAGTTGAATTGCACACCTCGCACGGCCTGATGCTGATCGAGCTAGACGATGTGAAGGCGCCGGTCAGCGCCGCCAACTTCCTCACCTACGCACGCAATGGCTTTTACGACGGCACCGTCTTCCACCGCGTGATCAAGGGTTTCATGATCCAAGGCGGCGGCTTCGAGCCTGGCATGAAGCAAAAATCCAGCGGCGCACCGATCAAGAACGAAGCCAACAACGGGCTGAAGAACCAGCGCTACACCTTGGCGATGGCTCGAACCTCCGACCCGCACTCGGCCACCGGCCAGTTCTTCATCAACGCGAACGACAACGAGTTCCTGAACTTCAAGGCGGAAACGTCGAGTGGTTGGGGCTACGCAGTTTTCGGCAAGGTGATCGCCGGCACCGAGGTGGTCGATGCGATAGAAGGCGTGAAGACCGGCCGCAACGGGTTCCACGACGACGTGCCGAACGACGATGTGGTGATCGTCAAGGCCGTGGTGGTTTGAGCGCGTGACGACAGACGGCCCACTTGCATTGCCCACGTTCTGGGAGATGCAGGCATCGGCCGAGTGGCGCACGATCGACTTCATCAGCGATCTGCATCTGGCCGAGGGCACACCGCGCACCTTCGACGCGTTTGCACGCTACCTGAAGAACACGCGCGCCGACGCGGTGTTCATCCTCGGTGACCTGTTTGAGGTATGGGTCGGCGACGACGCTCGTCATGAGGGTTTCGAGGCCCAATGTACTGAAGTGCTTTGCGAAGCCTCCACGCGCTGTGCATTGGGTTTCATGGTTGGCAACCGCGACTTCCTGGTCGGTGCCGATATGCTGAAAGCGTGTGGCGTGCTTGCGTTGGCCGACCCGACAGTGATGCATGCCTTCGGCGAGCGGATCATGCTTACTCACGGTGATGCGCTCTGTGTGGCTGATGTCGCGTACCAGCGTTTCCGTGCGGTGGTGCGCAACCCTGCCTGGCGCCGCGATTTCCTGGCGAGGCCGCTGGCCGAGCGTCACCGCTTGGCGCGCGAAGTGCGCGACGAGAGCGAGCGCCGCAAGCTTGAACAGATGGCCGGCCGCGATGCCGACATTGACTTTGCCACTGCCGTGCGCTGGATGCACGAAGCCGGCACCACCGTCCTGATCCACGGGCACACGCACCGACCCGGGACCGACGGGCTGGCGCCGGGTTTCCTGCGTCATGTGCTCAGCGATTGGGACATTGATCAGACCAGCGGCCCGCCGCGCGCGGAAGTGCTGCGATGGACCGCGGGGGGTTTGAAGCGTTTGCCACTGGCGCAGGTCGCCGAGCGCTGAGCGTGCTGGCGAGTGCGCAAGCCGCATGGAAACGCTGGCGAGAAGACCGCGCATGTCGCCGACACGCCATCCCCGACGTGCTCTGGCAGCTGACGCTGGCACGCTATCCCTTTCTCAGTTGGCGATCAGCAGACGAGTTGGGTCGCGTACGCCACCTCGCCACGCTTTTCCTGGCGCAGAAGGAATTCAGTGGCGCGCATGGCTTGGTCGTGAGCGACGAGATGGCCGTGGCGGTCGCTGCGCAGGCGGCACTGCTGATCCTGAATCTCGACGGCGGCCTTGATCTGTACGCGGGCTTCGTCGGCATCGTGCTGCACAGCGACGCGGTGATGGTGGCGCGCGAGGTCATGGACGAGGACGGCGTGGTCCACGAATACGATGAGGAACTGGCCGGCGAGGCGATGCAGGGTGGCCCAGTGATGCTGTCGTGGCAGGACGTGGAGGCAGCGTCCGAAGACTCAGGTCAGGCCAACTGGGCCTACAACGTCACCATTCATGAGTTTGCCCATGTGATCGACATGGTCGATGGACGTGCGGATGGCGTCCCACCGCTGGCCGACCGCCGCGAGCATGCGCGCTGGGGCCAGGTGATGACAGCTGCCTACACCGACTTTTGCACGCAGGTCGATGCGCACCAGCGGACTTCGATCGACCCTTACGCAGCCAACTCGATCGAGGAATTCTTCGCCGTGAGCGTTGAGACTTTCTATGTCCAGCCGCTGGAACTGCAACGCGAGGCACCTTCGGTGTATCGCTTGCTGGCCGACTACTTCCACGAAGACCCGGCACGCCACGCAGGAAGCTGAGCTCTGTACACATGAAAAAACCGGGGCGTCTTGCGAGCGCCCCGGCTTCGTCTTACCTCGGAAGGTTTGGTCAAGCCGTCGCCGACTCCGCCTTCGGCTTGTCGCTCTTCTTCACTGGCTGAATGTCCAGCGCCACCTTGTCGTCGGCATCGATGTCCACCGTCAGTCGGCCACCATCGACCAAGCGGCCAAACAGCAGCTCGTCGGCCAGTGCACGACGGATCGTGTCCTGAATCAGACGCTGCATCGGGCGTGCGCCCATCAGCGGATCGAAGCCATTCTTTGCGAGGTGCTTGCGCAACGCATCGGTGAAGGTGACGTCGACCTTCTTCTCGGCCAGTTGGCTTTCGAGCTGGAGCAGGAACTTGTCGACAACACGCAGGATGATGTCTTCGTCAAGCGCGCGGAAGCTGACCACCGCGTCGAGCCGATTGCGGAATTCCGGCGTAAACATGCGCTTCACATCGGCCATCTCGTCGCCACGCTCACGCGGGTTGGTGAAACCGATCGTCGCCTTGTTCATGATCTCGGCGCCAGCATTGGTGGTCATCACGATGATCACGTTCCGGAAGTCGGCCTTGCGACCGTTGTTGTCGGTCAAGGTGCCATGGTCCATGACCTGCAACAGCACATTGAAGACATCCGGGTGAGCCTTCTCGATCTCGTCGAGCAGCAACACGCAGTGCGGCTTCTTGGTGACCGCCTCGGTCAGCAAACCGCCCTGATCGAAACCGATGTAACCCGGAGGCGCGCCGATGAGGCGGCTGATCGCATGGCGCTCCATGTACTCGCTCATGTCGAAGCGGATCAGGTCGATCCCTAGGATGAAGGCGAGCTGTTTAGCGACTTCGGTCTTACCCACACCGGTCGGGCCGGAGAACAGGAACGAGCCGATCGGCTTGTCGGGCTTGCCCAAGCCCGAACGCGCCATCTTGATGGCCGCCGCCAACGCTTCGATCGCCGGCTCCTGACCGAACACCACGCTGTTCAGATCACGATCCAGGCTCTTGAGCTTCGAACGATCATCGTTCGACACGCTGGCCGGCGGGATGCGCGCAATCTTTGCGACGATTTCCTCAACCTCGTTGCGGGTGATGGTCTTCTTCTGCTTGCTCTTTGGCAGGATGCGTTGAGCCGCACCGGCTTCGTCGATCACATCGATCGCCTTGTCGGGCAGATGGCGATCATTGATGAACTTGGCAGACAGCTCGGCCGCCGCCTGAAGCGCCCCCAGTGCGTACTTGACGCTGTGGTGCTCTTCGAAGCGGGACTTCAGCCCCTTCAGGATTTCAACCGTTTCCTCGACCGAAGGCTCGGCTACGTCGACCTTCTGGAAACGACGCGACAGAGCCGCATCTTTCTCGAAGATACCGCGGTACTCGGTGAAGGTAGTTGCACCAATGCACTTCATTGCGCCAGAACTGAGTGCAGGCTTCAACAAGTTGCTGGCATCGAGCGTGCCGCCCGATGCTGCGCCAGCGCCAATCAGCGTGTGGATCTCGTCGATGAAGAGCACGGAATTAGGCTGCTCCTTGAGCACCTTCAACACGCCCTTCAGGCGCTGCTCGAAGTCGCCGCGGTATTTGGTGCCGGCGAGCAAGGCCCCCATGTCAAGCGAATAAACGGTAGCGTTCGCCAGCACTTCGGGCACATTGCCTTCGGTGATGCGCCACGCCAAACCTTCGGCAATCGCCGTCTTGCCAACGCCAGCTTCGCCTACCAGCAGCGGATTGTTCTTGCGTCGACGGCAAAGAATCTGAATCACGCGCTCGACTTCGTGCTCCCGCCCGATCAGCGGATCGATCTTGCCCTCGCGGGCGAGCTGGTTCAGGTTCTGGGTGAATTGGTCCAACGGCGAGCCCTTCACATCAGGGTCTTCCTTCTCGCCCTCGGACGCACTGCTGGAGCCATCGGTGGGCTTTGCTTGTTCTGGCGGGTCGGATTTCTTGATGCCGTGGGCAATGAAATTGACAACGTCCAGGCGCGTCACACCTTGCTGGTGGAGGTAATACACAGCGTGCGAATCTTTTTCACCGAAGATCGCAACCAACACATTGGCGCCAGTGACTTCTTTCTTGCCGCTGCCCGTGGACTGCACGTGCATGATCGCGCGCTGGATGACCCGTTGAAAGCCCAGCGTAGGCTGTGTGTCGACCTCGTCGGTGCCCCCGACAGTCGGCGTGTTTTCCTTGATGAATTGCGCCAGACTCTTGCGCAGGTCATCGACATTGGCCGAACAGGCACGCAGCACTTCGGCCGCTGATGGGTTGTCGAGCAACGCCATCAGCAGGTGTTCGACGGTGATGAATTCGTGGCGTTGCTGACGCGCCTCCACGAACGCCATGTGCAAACTGACTTCAAGTTCTTGAGCGATCATGCGGCCTCCATAATGCATTGCAACGGGTGACCACCGCGGCGCGCGGCAGCCAACACCAACTCGACTTTCGTCGCAGCGACATCCTTTGAATAGACGCCGCATACGCCTCGACCATCATGATGAATCTTCAACATGATCTGCGTCGCGGCTTCGAGGTCGCGATTGAAATACTCCTGTAGCACCACCACGACGAACTCCATCGGCGTGTAATCGTCGTTGAGCAGGACGACCTGATACATGCGCGGAGGCTCGGTCTTTTGGGCCTGCCGCTCGGCAACGACCGCCCCATGCCCCTCGTCGATCTGGGGGACATCAGGGGCCGCAGGAGTGGGTTTATCGGTGGACATCAGGCTATTCTATCGACATCAAAAACCAGCGCAGACCGTGAGGAATATTGGGCCTGTGCTGCGAATCACAAGGCCTGAAGCACGCCTTTCAGCGATACCTTTTTTGCCGAAGGCATGTTGCATCGAGATTGGAGATGACGCCTTACAGCACCCGAATTTCGGTGCCC
>CANHOE010000025.1 GCA_947462175.1 Burkholderiales bacterium
CGCCCAGAACAGCAGGCCCAGTAACGTGACGCCTTGCTGTTGCCTCCCAACCCGATGCCGCTTGCTCATCATGCGCCCATGCTCCAGGTGATCCGGGTGCACCGAGCACCCTTCGTCGTGGGGTATTTTCGGCCAAGCCGGGTTCAATGAAAGAAACCGATTCGACTCACATTACCGAAATTCATCCACACCAGAAAGGCGCGGCCCACGATGTTCTTTTCCGGGACAAATCCCCAGTAGCGCGAATCTTCGGAATGGTCGCGGTTGTCACCCATCATGAAGTAGTGGCCTGCCGGCACCTTGCAGGTCACGCCCTCGACGGTGTAGGTGCAGTTCTCGCGGAAGGCGAAGTCGTCGATTGCTCGCGCGTAGCTCGGCAGGGTTCGATCGACGAGGATGTGGTGCGACTGGGCGCCCGAACTTTCGGTGTACTGCTTGTCGTAGCGCAGCGTTTCCTCGTTGTAAAAATCGGGCAGCGGCTGCGATGGCACCTGCACCCCATTGAGGTAGAGCAACTGGTTGCGGTAGGAAATTTCGTCGCCCGGGATGCCGACGACACGCTTGATGTAGTCGACGCTCGGGTTGCGGGGGTAGCGGAACACCATCACGTCGCCCCGCTCCGGGTCGTGGTTGGGGATGATCTTTTTGTTGATCACCGGCAGCCTGATGCCGTAATGGAATTTGTTGACCAGGATCAGATCACCGACGAGCAGCGTCGGAATCATCGAGCCTGACGGGATCTTGAAGGGTTCGAAGAGGAAAGATCGCAGCAGGAACACGACCAGGATGACCGGGAACAGGCCAGCGGTCCAGTCCAGCCACCACGGTTGAGCCAGCATGGCCTGCCGAGCTTGGCTGACGTCGCCGTCGCCATCAACCTTGTTGATTCCCTTCGCGGCGAGTTGCGCGCGACGGGATTCAATCTCGGCTTCGAGGGCATTGGCAGCCGCCAGACGACGCGGCGCGAAGTAAAAGCGCTCGACCAGCCAATACGACATCGTCACGACCGTCAGCACCAGCAGCAGGAGCGAGAAATTGCCACTCCATTCGCCGAAGTACCAGCCACCCAGAAAAACAATCAGGCAGCCGTAAAGCAGTCCGGTCAACGTACTCATCAATCTTCCACTTGGAGAATGGCCAGAAATGCCTCTTGGGGCACCTCCACCGAACCGATCTGCTTCATGCGCTTCTTGCCCGCTTTCTGCTTGTCGAGCAGCTTGCGTTTGCGCGAAACGTCGCCACCGTAGCACTTGGCGATCACGTTCTTTCTGAGCGCCTTGATTGTCTCACGCGCGATGATGTTGGCCCCGATGGCGGCCTGGATCGCGACGTCGTATTGCTGGCGCGAAATCAGCTCGCGCATCTTGGCCACCACCGCTCGGCTGCGGTACTGGCTCTGGCTGCGGTGCACGATGATCGACAACGCATCGACCTTGTCGCCGTTGAGCAGGATATCGACCTTGACGACGTCGGCCGCTCGGTATTCCTTGAATTCGTAATCCATTGACGCATAGCCGCGAGACACACTCTTCAGCTTGTCGAAGAAGTCCAGCACGATCTCGGCTAGCGGCATCTCGTAGGTCAGCATCACCTGGCGACCGTGGTATGCCATGTTCATCTGCTGGCCGCGCTTCAGATTGGCCAGCGTCATCACCGGGCCGACGTAGTCCTGCGGCATATAAAGATGCACCGTGACGATCGGCTCGCGGATCTCGTTGATGCGGCCGAGGTCCGGCATCTTGGACGGGTTGTCGACCTGGATCACGTCGCCGTTGCCGAGTTGCACCTCGTAAACGACGCTGGGCGCGGTAGTGATCAGGTCCTGATCGAACTCACGCTCCAGGCGCTCCTGCACGATCTCCATGTGCAGCAGTCCGAGGAAGCCGCAGCGAAAACCGAACCCCAGCGCCTGGCTGACTTCGGGCTCGTAGCGCAACGATGAATCGTTGAGCTTGAGCTTTTCCAGGGCGTCGCGAAGCTGGTCGTACTCGCTGGCCTCGGTCGGGTACAACCCAGCGAACACCTGCGGCTGGATTTCCTTGAACCCAGGCAGCGCCTCGCTGGCGGGACCGAGGTTGTTTGGCAGCTTCTTATCGAGCGTGATGGTGTCGCCGACCTTGGCAGCCTGCAGCTCCTTGATTCCGGCCACGATGAAGCCGACCTCGCCGGCATTGAGGCGATCACGCGGCACTGACTTGGGCGTGAACACGCCCAGGTTATCGGCACCATAGACCGCATCGCTGGCCATCATCCGGATGCGCTCGCCCTTGATCAGCGTGCCGTCGACGACGCGCACCAGCATCACAACGCCGACGTAGTTGTCGAACCAGGAGTCGACGATCATCGCGCGCAGCGGCGCATCAGGATTGCCACGCGGCGGCGGCATGCGGGTGATCACCGCCTCCAGGATGTCGTCGATGCCCAAGCCGGTCTTCGCGCTGCAGGGGATCGCCTGATCGGCGTCAATGCCGATGACGTCCTCGATCTCCGACTTCGCGTTTTCGGGGTCGGCATTCGGCAGGTCCATCTTGTTGAGGACGGGAATCACCTCGACGCCCAGATCAAGCGCGGTATAGCAATTGGCGACTGTTTGCGCCTCGACGCCCTGGCTCGCGTCAACCACGAGCAGCGCCCCTTCGCAGGCCGACAGAGAACGACTCACTTCATACGAGAAATCGACATGCCCCGGCGTGTCGATCAGATTCAGGTTGTAGACACGACCATCGCGCGCCTTGTACTCAAGTGCCGCTGTCTGCGCCTTGATCGTGATGCCGCGCTCACGCTCGATGTCCATCGAGTCGAGCACTTGCGCTTCCATCTCGCGATCGCTCAAACCGCCGCAACGTTGAATCAAGCGATCGGCGAGCGTCGATTTGCCATGGTCGATGTGGGCAATGATCGAAAAATTTCGGATGTGATCCATGCTGACTGCGAGTGTTCTTCAGTGGAGCTTCGATGAGGTGCCAAAACGGCGCAGTCGTTTCAGCGAAAGCTCTCAATTGCGGAGCGATGTGAAAGGCCGCAGGCCTGTGCTGAAGCTAAAAAAAAGGCACGTCGAACGATTGACGCGCCTTCCAACAAAAATGTTTGGCAACTGCTTGTTGGGACCCCATTGTAGCCAAAAGCATGTCCGCAGAACCGCGCCAGTGCTTGTTTAGCGATCGTTGCGCATCGCCAACAGAAAACTTATACACATTTTATGCACAGAGCGTGAGGTGCTTCCGTGGCACTCCGGCTCGCTGGAAAAGCGGCTCATCCTGGGCCTGCATCTCGTTCACAGCAGTCAGTCGAACGAACCGACGTTGTCGACTGTCGAGTCAAGCGGCGTCAAATATGTGAGCGCACACACACAAACCGTCTGCCCGACTTACCTAGCAGGGCGGATCACGATGTAGTTGACCCACTCTCCGCGCTTAACCAGCAGCGTCACGGATTTAGGCCTGTCCAGTTTGCCGATGGCCGCCTCGAACTGCTTGACACTGCTGATTTCCGTCTTGTCGAGCGACAACACAATGTCGCCCTCCCGAATGCCCGCACGGGACGCCGCGCCCTCGATGGCTTCGACACGCACCCCGTTCTTGACCTTGAGTTCAGATTTCTGCGCTTCGCTCAAATCAGACACCGCCAATCCGAGCAGCCCAATCACTGAGGGAAGCTTGGGCGCATTCCTCTCGGCTGGCGCGTTGCGAGGTCTTTCGGCTTCCAACTCGACCACAGTGACGCTCAATTCCTTCGATGCGCCCCGCCGGAACACCTCGAGGGTCGCCTTGGTGCCGGGCTTGGCACTGCCGACGATACGCGGCAGGTCGCCGGCCTTCTCGATCGTGCGCCCGTCGAACTTGGTGATGATGTCGCCTGCCTCCACGCCAGCCTTGTCAGCCGGCCCCCCCGCTTCGACGCTGCGAACCATGGCACCACTGGGCTTGCCCAGGCCGATCGATTCAGCCACTTCCTTGGTCACCTGATCGATCTGCACGCCGATGCGTCCGCGGATCACACGACCGCTGGCGCGCAGTTGGTCGGCCACGCGGATCGCTTCGTCGATGGGAATGGCAAACGAAATGCCAATGAAGCTGCCCGATCGACTGTAGATCTGCGAATTGATGCCGACCACTTCACCTCGCATGTTGATCAGGGGACCGCCCGAATTGCCAGGATTAATCGCCACATCGGTCTGGATGAAGGGCAGGAAGTCCCCAGTGTCGCGAGCCTTGGCGCTGACGATTCCGGCGGTAACTGTGTTCTCAAGTCCGAACGGCGATCCGATCGCGATGACCCACTCGCCTACCTTCAAGCGGCCGACGTCTCCGACCCGAACCGCTTGCAGACCAGCGGCTTCAATCTTGACCACCGCGACATCGGTCCGCTTGTCAGCGCCGATGACGCGGGCCTTGAATTCGCGCTTATCGGTCAGCGTGACAAACACTTCTTCGGCACCCTCGACCACGTGGGCATTGGTCATCACATAACCGTCGGCATTCAGGATGAACCCAGAGCCCACGCCGCGTTGTTGGGGTTCGCTTTCTTGCGGTGCGGGTTGCTGCGGAGTCCGCCTTGGGCTTTGTTGGCCAGGAATGGGAACACCGAAGCGCTTGAAGAACTCGAGCATGTCTTCGTCCATCTCCGGTGCGCCGTTGCCGCGGGCCCGTTGGCGTTCCGTGGTTCGAATATTGACAACCGATCCACCCACGTTCTCGACCAGCACTGTGAAATCCGGCAGCCCTTGCGCCTGTCCGACGGCGGGCACTCCACCGATGGACAACAGCAACAAGATCGCCAGCGCACCGAGAGAGTGGCGCGAAGCCCTCAAGGCAGAGGACAAGAGGGGAAGACGGGCAGCATGGGCTCGGAGCAATGAGATCTGCATATTCGGTACTCTTGTCTCAATAGGGCGGTGACTGACATCGCAGCCATCGCATCAGTCATCCACAGAAATCTTACTTGCTGCGATCCACGGCTTCGTAGAAGGCGCGCAGCGTCACGCTCGGCACATCTCCAACCACCGTGATCCAGAAATCGCCCTGGCGGCTCATCAGTGTCTGCGTGGCGCCAACGACGGTGACGGCCGGGCGCGCATGTCGATCAATGCTGTACGGCTCAATGAACAGCGACACGTTGGTGATGCCGTCGGAAAACACCGTCTGGATCAGCTGGTCGGAGGACGATTTCCGATCAGTGGTTGCAAGCACGTCGAGCGGCCTGCGGATGCAACTCAGCTGTCGAAATCCTGCAACCGTCTTGCGCAGCTTCCAGCCTTCGGCTTCCAGCCGGGTCGGCGTCAGTTGCGGCTTGACGACGCGATGGCCAGCAAGCTTGCGCATCGGCAACAAGACCATGTCGGGCTGAGAGCGCACACCAATGTCCACATCTGAAAACGCCGAGGTCTCCAGCGTCTCGCCCAGCGCATTGTGGATTTCAGCGCGCAACAGCAATCCAGTTTTCTTGTCGGCCCAAAGTCGATATCCGTAGCGGAATTCGTCCCGCGGCTTGAGCATCAGCACGTTGGCATCGCGACCAGCGACGCGCTCGGCAGGCTGCAGACTCACGTCGTAGAAATCCGCTACGCGGTCGTCAGCGTCCTGTGGCAGTGACGGAAAAGAACTGAGCACATCGCGTTGCTCAATCAGCGTGACCTTATCGAAAGGCCAGACGGTGTGCACGACACCGTTATGTCGCAGCACCTGGCGAGCCTGTCCATCCAGCGGCTCGATCCGCTCGAACTGGTCAGTGCCATCGTAGAAATGCGCGATGCGCGCGCTGGTCATCGCGCCCGTGGAACTGACGACGAACGTACCCTGGAAATTCCGCTGGTTTGCTGCGTTGTGAATGCGCGTCAGCCACTCGCGCACCTCCTGCGGTTCGACCGCCACGCCTGGGGCTGCAACCGCCTGACCAGCGGACAGCAGGAACATCAAAGACACCGCCAGCCTCGACCCGGCCGAGACCACTCTCTGCGCCCAATGCCGATCCGCGGCTTGCGCGTTCAACGGCTCACCGCTCAGGGACTTCGACAGCTGCATTGCGCAACAGACCCGAGGTCGGCCCCAGCACCGAGGTGCCAACAAACTGTTTGTGGGCGAGCAAATACCGATCCAGGCGCGGATCGCGAATGACCTGCCCATCAAACACCAATTCCATCCCTGCGGGGTATACATCCGATGGCGGCGCAGCCTCTTCCGCCTGACTCACCTTCACCAGCGAGCCGGTGGAATTGCCCACGGGCACCGCCGCGATTTGCGGCTCGGCGCTCGCGGTCATGCCGGGATTCTGCACACCGACAACGGCACCCATGACGACCACAAACCCCGCGGCCAAGGCCACCGGCCAAGCCCATGCACGCCGGGGCCGAAGCGCTGGTACCGCGCCAACACCCGCCAAGTCGTCAACAGAATGATGAGCCACACGGGGAGCCAGGACGACCGGTTCGGCCGCCATGCGCTTGCGAAAAGCGCGCAGAAACCGCTCGTCACTCGCGCAGGAGTGCGCTAGATCCTCGCATCGCATGACGTCGCCGATCAGGGTGTAGGCGTGCCAGGTGTCGCGACTGCGCACATCGGAGCGCCATTCAGAACAGATTCGCTCGACCGGGCCGCCCTGCAATTCGCCGTCGAGCAATGCCGACAGCTCCTCGCCTTGTGCGTGCCCCGGGTCGGACCCGGAACCCGAATGATCTGCCATGACAATCTCCTGTCCCCACCTCAACACACATCGCAAGACGCCCCGACTGCAGTCAGAGCCTCCTCATGATCACCACCGCTCACCGACCTGAGTGTCCAGTAAGGGTCGCAAACGCAGTGCAATAGCCTCCCGGGCGCGAAAGATACGTGATCTCACCGTGCCGATTGGGCAATTCATCAATTCTGCAATCTCTTCGTAGCTCAAACCCTCAATCTCACGCAAGGTGATTGCCTGCCGCAAGTCTTCGGACAACGCATTGATGGCAGCATTGACCGTCATGGCCACCTCCTTGCTGGCGAGCAGCGATTCCGGCGTTTCTCCGTCGGTTAGTTCGTTCTCGGTGCGGGAAGTTTCATCTTCGTCGTCAAGAGATGCTCGGGATGCGTCTGTCACCAGCAAATCACGCTTGAGCTCACCCAGCGCTTTCTTGGCGGTGTTGACCGCAATCCGGTAGAGCCAGGTGTAGAACGCGCTCTCGCCACGGAACTGCGGGATGGCACGGTAAGCCCGGATGAAGGTCTCCTGCGCGATGTCAGGCACCAGATCGACATCCCTGACCATGCGACCGATCAGACGTTCGATGCGACGCTGGTACTTGACCACCAGCATCTCGAAGGCCTTGACGTCGCCTTGCTTGACCCGATCGATCAGCGGCGCATCGGCGTCGGGAGCGCTCATGCGATCAACCACGCGGGACCTGCCGATCGATTGCGGTGGTCCGAGTCGACTCCGTGTCGCGTGCATACAGTGCGCAGCGCAAGGGCTGCCACTGGGTTTCGATACCGTGCCGTTGCACCGGGATCCAGCCGCTTCGCAGAAGGTACGGCGGCAGATCGGCGTGAAGTTTCAGCAGCATCCAGCCGCCAAGATCCAGCACGACGCTCAGCCCGAGCACCTCGATTTCGACCGCACCGCGGCTGGGATCGGTGACGTGCCATCGCTGCGCGTCCCACCTCAGCACGATCGGCTGTCGCCTCACCAGATCAAGCGTTCCGAGCAAACCCACCAGCACGGAGAGGATCAGAGACATGCTGGCCACGTCAAGCGGTTCGTCATGGTGCGTGACCAACCAAGCTATAGCGACGGCCAACGTCGTGCCGCTGATCAAGCCGAGTAGCGCGTTCCAGACACCGAAGCGCTGAACTATCACTTGCACTGCCGACGCCGCTTGCATGACGCCGCGGTCAGCCCTCAGACACGCTTGAAAACGAGCGTGCCGTTGGTTCCCCCAAACCCGAAATTGTTCTTGACTGCCAGTTCGATCTTCATCTCGCGCGCTGTGTTGGCGCAGTAATCAAGGTCGCATTCAGGATCCTGATTGAAGATGTTGATCGTCGGCGGTGCCACCTGATCGCGTACCGCCAGCACAGTGAACAGCGATTCGATGCCCCCTGCCCCGCCGAGCAGGTGCCCGGTCATCGACTTGGTGGAACTGACAGTCAGCTTGTGCGCATGGTCACCAAACGCCAGCTTGATCGCGTTGGTTTCGTTCACGTCGCCCAGCGGCGTCGACGTGCCATGGGCATTCAGGTACTGCACCTGATCGGCCGACACGCCGGCGTTGCGCAGAGCCGCTCGCATGGACCGCTTCGGGCCGTCCACGCTAGGCGCGGTCATGTGATGCGCGTCAGCACCCATGCCATAGCCCACCAGTTCGGCATAGATCGTTGCGCCGCGCCGCTTCGCGTGCTCGTACTCTTCAAGCACCATGGCACCGGCGCCCTCCCCCAGAACGAAACCGTCACGGTCTCGGTCCCAAGGGCGCGACGCGGTGGCAGGATCATCGTTGCGAGTGGACAACGCCCGCGCCGCCGCGAAGCCGCCCACGCCAAGCGGCGACACCGTGGCCTCGGCACCGCCAGCGACCATGACATCGGCATCACCGTACTCGATCATGCGGCCCGCTTCGCCGATGCAATGCAAGCCGGTGGTACAGGCCGTCACGATGGCCAGGTTGGGCCCTTGGAAACCGAACTTGATCGACAAGTGGCCGGAGATCATGTTGATGATCGAGGCCGGCACGAAGAACGGAGAAATGCGGCGGGGACCGCGGGCCGACAGCTCCGCGTGGGTGGCCTCGATCAAAGGCAGACCGCCAATGCCCGAGCCGACCAGGCAGCCAATACGCTCGGCCTGCTCTTCACTCAACTCGTCATTGGTTTTCAGTCCGGAGTCGCGCACCGCCTGAATGGACGCCGCCATGCCGAACTGCATGAAGACATCCATGTGCCGGGCTTCCTTCGCAGGGAAGTAGTCCTCGACATTGAAGTTCTTCACCTCTCCTGCGATACGGCACGAGAAGCTGGAAGCATCGAAGCGGGTGATGCCGGCAATACCGGAACGGCCGGCCAGGATGTTGGCCCAGCCTTCCTTGACCGAATTGCCGACGGGGCTGATCAGCCCCAGTCCGGTGACCACAACGCGGCGCCGGGTCATTGGCATCCCCAATGTGGAGCGAGCCCGCTGGTTATCGAGCAGGCTGGATCAATCGAACATGGCGGGCGGAAATGCATGCAGTGGAGGCTCTGTATCAGGCCTTTTGGTGCTTCAACGCGTAGTCGATCGCGAGTTGAACCGTGGTGATTTTTTCTGCCTCTTCGTCTGGTATCTCGATACCGAACTCGTCTTCGAGGGCCATCACCAACTCGACCGTATCGAGTGAATCCGCGCCCAGATCAGCGACGAAGGCCTTCTCGTTGGAGACGTCAGATTCGGGTACGCCCAGTTGTTCGGCGATGATTTTCTTGACGCGGGATTCGATATCGCTCATGACTCCTCCAGGAGTGTTGTCTGAAACAGCCCGGGATTCTAAAGGTTGCAACATGTCGCCTTACGAAGACTGTGCTCGCTTCGGCCGGCCGGGCAAACCGGGTCGATGGATTGATGCGTCGCGCGCGGTCAGTTCATGAACATGCCGCCGTTGACATGCAGTTCAGTGCCAGTGATGTAACCCGCGGCATCGGACGCGAGGAAGGCCACCGCATGGGCCACATCGCCGACGTTGCCGAGCCGGCCGAGCGGAATCTGCGTCAGCAGGGCTTCCTTCTGTGCGGCTGGCAGCGCATCGGTCATGTCGGTCGCAATAAAGCCCGGCGCCACGCAGTTCACGGTGATGCTGCGGCTGCCCAGCTCGCGCGCCAGCGAGCGGGTCATGCCGGCAACGCCGGCCTTGGCCGCAGCGTAGTTGGCCTGGCCGGCATTGCCACTGGCGCCCACGACCGAGGTGATGTTGATGATGCGGCCATGCCGCTGCTTGACCATCGGCCGAATGACGGCTCGGCTGAGGCGGAACACCGCGTTCAGGTTGGTGTCGATCACGCATTCCCACTCAGCATCCTTCATCCGCATCGACAGGTTGTCGCGCGTGATGCCGGCGTTGTTGACCAGCACATGCAGTGCGCCATGGGCCTTCAGAACTGCGTCGACCGTGCGATCGACAGCGGCCGCATCGTTCACGTCAAGGCAGGTGCCAGAGCAACCGGGGAAAGCAGCCAGTGCCTCGCTGATCGCCTGCGCCCCCAATTCAGTCGTTGCGGTACCGATCACCGTCAGACCGCGTTGCGCCAGTTCAAGGGCAATCGCCCGGCCGATGCCGCGCGAAGCACCAGTCACGAGCGCGATACGGGTTGTTGTTTGCTCAGTCGTCATGCCAGCACTCCACGCACGTCAGCCAACGAAGCAGGATCGAACAGCGCTGCCGAGATCGCCTCGGCATCAATGCGCTTGACCATGCCTGAAAGCACTTTCCCAGGGCCACATTCGATCAGATGAGTAACGCCCCTTGCACGGATGGCCTGGACGGTTTCGAACCAGCGCACCGGCCCGAAAGCCTGCCGATACAGCGCATCGCGGATGCGCACCGGGTCAATTTCGGCGGTCACGTCGATGTTGTTCACCACCGGCACCGACGGGGCTTGGAACGTCACCGACGCCAGGCGCTCCTTCAAACGCTCCGCGGCAGGCCTCATCAGGCTGCAATGAAAGGGCGCGGATACCGGCAAAGGCAAGGTTCGCTTGGCGCCTGCAGCCTTCAGCAGTTCACATGCCTTCAACACGCCGGCTTGCGAGCCGGAGATCACGGTCTGCTTCGGATCATTGAAGTTGGCCGCCTCCACGGCTTCGCCGCTGGCCGCCGCAGCCTCGGCACAACCGGCGCGCACCACCTCTGCATCAAGCCCGAGGATCGCCGCCATCGCGCCCATGCCAACCGGCACCGCCTCCTGCATCGCCTGCGCGCGAAATCGCACCAGCGGCAGCGCATCGGCCAAGCTCAACGAACCGGCCGCCACCAAAGCGCTGTATTCGCCCAGCGAATGCCCGGCGACCACCGTCGGCGCCAGCCCGGTTTCGGCCATCCAAGCGCGGTAGCAGGCGATTCCTGCCGTCAGCATCACCGGTTGCGTGTTGGTCGTCAGGTCGAGCTGCTCCTTCGGACCCTCGCGGACGAGCCTCGCGATGTCTGAGTCCAGCGCATCAGAAGCCTCTGCCAGCGTCTGCGAGACCGCGAGGTGGTCGCCCCAGGCATCGAGCATGCCTACGGCCTGTGAGCCCTGACCAGGAAAGAGAAAAGCGAATGAAGTGATCGACATGGGAAAGAGACAAGAGAAACAAGGCAGCGCACGACAGCCCAGGCTGGGGGTAGCGACCTCAGAAATCCAACAGCACAGCGCCCCAGGTGAACCCGCCACCTACGCCTTCGAGCATGACCGTGTCGCCCCGCGTGATGCGCCGATCGCGCACAGCGACATCGAGCGCCAGCGGGATCGACGCGGCAGACGTATTGCCGTGGTCGGCCACGGTGACGATCACCTTGTCCATCGACAGCTTCAGCTTGCGCGCGGTGCTTTGCATGATGCGAATGTTGGCCTGATGCGGAATCAGCCAGTCGATGTCGGCTTCGCTGCGACCGGCCTTCTCCAACACAGATCGGGCCACGTCCTCCAGCACACCGACAGCCAGCTTGAACACCGCCTGCCCATCCATCTTCAGCAACGGATCGCCGCGGACCTTGCCTCCGGCAACGCCGCCTGGCGTGCACAGGATGCCCACATGCTGGCCGTCGGCGTGCAGTTCGCTGGCGATGAGGCCAGGGGTGTCGCTGGCCTGCAGCAGCACGGCGCCGGCGCCGTCACCAAACAGCACGCAGGTGCCACGGTCATCGAAATCCAGCAGGCGCGAAAACACCTCTGCGCCGATCACCAGCGCCTTGCTGGCCGCACCGGTTCGAATCATGGCGTCGGCCACGGTCAGCGCGTACACGAAGCCGGAGCACACCGCCTGCACGTCGAAGGCCGGGCAGCCGGAGATGCCGAGCTTGTGTTGCACGATGCACGCCGTTGACGGAAACACCATGTCCGGCGTCGACGTGGCCACGATGATCAGATCGACCGATGCTGCGTCGCAATCGGCCGCCTCGAGCGCGCGCCGCGCGGCGGACACCGCGAGATCGCTGCACTGCTCTGTCTCGGCTGCGAAATGGCGCGCGCGGATGCCGGTGCGCTCGACGATCCATTCGTCGGACGTCTCGACACCTCGCAAGGCCAGTTGAGCGGCCAGCTCGGCATTGGTCAACCGTTGTGCGGGAAGGTAGGCGCCGGTTCCTGCGATGCGGGAAAAGCGCAGCGCGGGTGCAGTCGCGGTAACGACAGTGCCGTTCATGCGGTGAGGCGGGACGCAAGCATCTTGGGGGGTTCGTTGTCACCGGGGAGCGAACTGGCCGGCATGGCCTGGAGCGTGTCGCGAATACGATCGTGCACGTTGTCGAGCAACCCGTTGCGGGCGGCATCATAAGCCCGGTTCAGCGCCTGCTCGAACGCAAACGAATCGGCGGAGCCATGGCTCTTGAAAACCAATCCACGCAATCCAAGCAACGCGGCACCGTTGTATCGCCGGTGATCGACACGTGCCTTGAAGCGGTTCAGCACGGGCATAGCCGCCACGGCTGCAATCTTGGTCAGCAGGTTGCGCTTGAATTCCTGCTTGATGAAGTCTGAAAGCATGGCCACCAGGCCTTCAGCAGTCTTCAGGGCCACATTGCCGACGAACCCGTCGCACACAACGATGTCGGCCGTGCCCTTGAAGATATCGTTTCCCTCGACATTGCCGTGGAAGTTCAAATGCCCGCTGGCCGCGGCGGCACGGAGCAACTCCCCGGCCTGCTTGATGGTGTCGCTGCCCTTGATCGCTTCCTCGCCGATGTTCAGCAAGCCGACAGTCGGCTGCTCCTTGCCTTCGACCGCCGACACAAGCGCACTGCCCATGACTGCGAACTGCAGCAGATGCTCTGCGGTGCAATCCACGTTGGCGCCGAGGTCGAGTACGGTGGTGTAGCCGTCGCGCTGGTTGGGCATCACCGTCGCAATGGCCGGCCGGTCGATGCCCTCCAGCGTTTTCAACACGTAGCGTGACACCGCCATCAGCGCGCCGGTGTTGCCGGCAGACACACACGCATCGGCAGCAGAGACGCCATCTTCATCGGGCTTGACGAGGTCGACGGCCAGGCGCATCGACGAGCGCTTCTTGCGCCGCAGTGCTACTTCGATCGCGTCGTGCATCTCGACCACTTCCGGCGCATCGACCAAGCGACATCGCGCCCAATGGGCTGCAGGCGACAATGCCTCGGGCCGTCCGACCAGGATCAGTTCGGCCTCAGGGTGATGCTCGAGAAACGCGCGGCAAGCCGGCAAAGTGACCGACGGACCGTGGTCACCCCCCATGCAATCGACAGCCAGACGCACTTGGCGACGCGAGATACCCTGGTTCATGTTGTCGACACAGCGATCACGGTGACGCTTACCGGTTGAAGAGCAGCAGAGGCTTGGCAGAAATGCGAAGGCCCGGCATTGCAAGTGTGCAGCGGCCGGGCCATCGGTAACAGCAGTTGATCAATCTAGGCGCTGCGGCAGCGCAACGCTTTCGATCGAGCGTCTAACGCTCAAGCGTCTGCTTTGGTCTTGAAGATCTTGCGGCCGCGGTAAAAACCGTTGGGGCTGATGTGGTGACGCAGATGCTGCTCGCCCGTAGTCGGCTCGATCGCGGTTCCAGGCGTGTTCAGCGCATAGTGGGACCGATGCATGCCGCGCTTCGAAGGCGACTTCTTGTTTTGCTGGACAGCCATGTGAATCTCCGCATACGTTGGTGGTGGCGCCCGGTGGCGAACCACTGCGGGACGGGCTCTTATCAGAGCCTGAGGCCAGTTGGCCCGGATTGAACCCTGGGGACAACACCTGCCGAAAAGCCCAAAAGTATATCAGCAGCACGCATCAATTGGGCAGTGACTTTCGCTTCAGCTCGCCCAGCACCGCAAAGGGGTTGGCACGCTCCTCGAATGGCTCGGTGTTGTCAGGCGGCTTCAAGGGCTGCGGGCACGTTACATGGCGTGGCACCAGCGGAAGGGCCAACAGCAGTTCGTCCTCGATGAGTTCGATCAGGCTCAGTGTGCGGCTGAGCGCCAACACGTCCTCTTCGCTGTCAGCATCGATTTCTGCCGCCAGTGCCTCATCGGCGACAAATTGAAAACTGCGCTGCGCGTCCACCGCCGTGTCTACCGACTGCAGGCAGCGTTGACAAACCAAACCGAGCCGCGCCCGGCATTCCAGGTGCAGCCAGACCTGTGGTTCACCACCACGGCGAGCGCGGGATTCACCGATTACCCGCCACTCCACCTGCTCGTCGGTCGCCGGCTTGGCGTCGACATGAGCCTCCCCGCACAAACGATCAAGCGCTGCCAGCGGCCAGGTTCCGGCTGCCTCTGCGGCTTCTTTGGCAAACGCAGCCACGTCCACGCACAAGGGGTCGAATGCACGTGTTTCCATGGCTTCGAGTGTACGTTGCAGGCAGGCAGCACATGCAGCGGTGGGCCCAATGGGACAATCCCGAGAATGCACATGCGAGCACCGCTGATTCTGGCTTCCACCTCGGTGTACCGGCAGGAATTGCTGCGGCGGTTGTTGATGCCGTTCGACGTGATCGCGCCGGATGTCGACGAATCGCCGCAGCCGACGGAGCTGCCGGACTCACTGGCCGCGCGCCTGGCGCTGGCCAAGGCCCGTTCAGTGGCAGTGCGGCATCCGTGGGCAGTGGTGATTGGCTCGGATCAGGTCGCCGAACTCGACGGTGAGGCACTGAGCAAGCCAGGCCATCACGACGCGGCGGTGCAACAACTGCGTGCAATGCGCGGCCG
>CANHOE010000026.1 GCA_947462175.1 Burkholderiales bacterium
CATCGCAAAGCGGCCGAATACCGGGTTGGGTTCGATCGCGATGCGTCGGGTGTCGGGCACCTGATCGCCAACCGCCTTCAGCATCGAGCCTTCGGCCGCGCCAATGTCGAGCACCACCATGCCAGGCAATAACTCGCCGCGCGCAACCAGGAACTCCGCCGTGACGGTGCATCGCCTGTCGATGCGTGCGGCACGAATGTGCTCCAGGGTCGGTATGCCTTCGCGTGGCCCGAAGTCGCTGTAGAAATGGCGGTAGTGGTGCGCGTAGAAGTCGTCAAGCGTTGCAGCCGTTGGCTGCGGATTTGTCATCACCAGACCGCAGCCCAGGCAGCCGACGGTGCTCAGACCCATGTTGTATCGGTCCGTCGCCGCCAGCTGCTCGAACTGGGTGCCGTGGCACAGCGGACAGGGGATTTGTTCGAGGCGGCTGCGATCGAGATTCCACGATGAGGTCTGCATCGGCAAGGGCGGGCGACCGCAGTGTCCGTGAAGTTGGGGATTCGATTGTAGGTAGCACGACAAGGCTCGCAGAACCGGCTGACTCTGCCTTGAACCAGGGCAAGCGCTGTCGCTGGACCCCTGCGCGGTGGTCTGTCAGCAGAAGGAAGTCACCCGCTTGCCGGGGCGGCATCCCGGCGCGGTGCCGCCGGCGGGTGCGCTGCCTCACCAGGCAAGGACGTCGGCCGTGGGCCATACAGCAAAGCGGAGAACAGCATGAACATCAACCCGGTGTTCGATCTCCAGATGTACGACTCCGACAAGCAGATGAAAAAGTAAAACAAAGGCAACCCGATCCGAAGCGGGCCCAGACCGTCATCAGGCCAGTGTCGCGTCAGCCATGGAGGGGCTACCCACACTGCGAACAGCAGAACGCCACCCAACACGCCTGTGGTCGCCAGGTTGAACAGCAATTGGTTGTGCGGGTTGCGCGTGGGCATCCAGGCCGGAGATTGCTGGTCGTTCACTGTCTTGTACTCGGCAACGAAATCGCCAGCGCCGACACCCAGCCACGGGTGCTCCCCGATGATGTGCAGCGTGTTGACAGCCATCTTGTAGCGGTGTGGCAGCGATTCATTGATGGCCGTGTCGAGCTGATGCGATTCAGAGAGCATCAGCCCAATCCGCTGCTTGGTGATCGTGTCGCTGAGCGCATACAGACCCAACGCACAGCCGGCCAGCACGGCAGCGGCACTTGCCGTGGCAAGCATCTTTCTTCCGGCCAGCTTCTGGAACGCCAACAAGGCCATCATCAGGCTGAAGCTGATCATCCCGACGCGGCTGCCCGAGAAGGACAGCACCGCAAAAGCGCCGAGCACGCTGATGCTCCAGGTGATGCGCTGCCGGCCAGACGTGGTCAGCGCCTTCCAGGCGCCCACATAGCCTGCGAACGCGAGGGCCGGTCCGAAAAGGATGCGATCGACAAACGGCGCCGTCTCCATCGCGTCCTTCTGCGCGCGCAGGCCATTCGGCCAATCCGGGTAGTGGTTGAGATGCACCCAGTTGTAGGTGGCCAGCAGGTCACACAAGGCAACGCCGATTGCAAACGCGACCAGGTAGCGTCCCGCATGTTCCCGACGCGCAACCGTGAAGTACAGCGCTGAAAGCAGGAAGAACAGGTACCTCGACACCATGTGCCAGCCCGCAGCCAAATCGGCGGTCCACAGCAGTGACACCACCACCCACCAGAAATACGCCTGGAAGAGCCAGAAGACCGGATTGCTTCGCAGCGCCTGCCATTTTTCGAGCCAGCGACCTTCGATCAGCCAGAACGCCAGCATCAGGCCGGTCAGGATGTACACCGGTGCGATCTGCATCGGTATCAGAAAGAAGAGCGCCGCCAGCAGGCCTGAGTTGACCGCTGTCAGGCGATCCCGCCACATCGTCGTGGTCATCGTTGAACGATTCCGGCGCTGTCGAATGTGGCGCGCATGTCCCTGCGCTCCTGGTCCGACTTGAATCGCGTGCGATCCCAGCCAAAAGCGACCACTTGTGTCTCTGGCGCACACAGTTGGCGCGCGAACAGCAGTGCCGTCGAGCGCACGCCGACCACGATGCGATAGGGCGTGTGGCTGAGCCAGATCTCAAGCGGCTCCTCGAGCTCGAGTACGCGATAGCCTGGCCTGCAAAGCTCGAGCTGGTGGTCCTTCGGATGCGCTTTGTAGTCGATCTGGTCGATGTCGCACGAGGTCAGCCACTGCTCGATCTGCAGTGCCACCGCATCGCGATCGGCGGTGTTCATCAGCCCGGCGCTGACCAGCGTTTGGCCGATCACCAGAGCCCGCTGTGGCATCCCGCCGGAAGACGGCTGCGTGCTGCGTTCGGCCAGCGGCGCGAGCACGACGACCTTGGCTGGGTCGTACTCGTGTGGCAGCCCGGCCACCACGTAGACGCGATCGCAAAAGGCGGCATCTGAGCCAATCCGGTCGCCAGAGAACATCCAGTAATTCAGCGCTGGCGACAACAACCGACGCAGTTTCCGCACGCCCTGCGCGATGCGCTTGACCGGCGACAAGGGGTAGCGGCGGATGCTGATCAAGCCATCCGGGAGGATGCGAGCGTGCATCGTGGTGGCACCGCTGCGGCGAGGCAGTGCACGCAGGAAATAGTTGATCGCCTCGGTGTCGAACACCGCGCTGTGCAGCAGCAGCGTGTCGCAGGGCCCAACCAGCGCAGCAACCAGGTCGAGGTTGGCGAGCAGCCGCCGGTGTCGGCCCATCCAGCCGGGCAGCGGTTGCCGGCGCGGCCAGGGCAGATAGCTGGAGGCATCCCATTCTTCGGCGCGCACCTGCTGTTCGATGCCCGGCTGGTACCAGATCAGCACCTGCCGCGCACCGGCCTCGAAAGCATGCGCAATCTGCTTCGCCGCCAGCAATTGAAGCGGCGAGGCGACAAAGTAGACGCAGACCGTGGTCATCCCCCGCGACCTTTCGCGGCCTCGACCTCGCGGTAGGCCTTCAGATTGCCCTCGACCATGGCATCGATCGAGAACTCGGCGAGTGTCAACGCACGTCCGGCATGGCCGTAACGCTGTCGCAGTCCCGCGTCACCAAGCAACTGGATCAGGTAGTCCGACAAAGCAGCGACGTCACCGGGTTCGATCAACTCTCCGTTGATGCCCGGCCGCACGATCTCCGGGATCCCGCCAGCACGCCCAGCGACGATGGGCACGCCACAGGCGGCCGCTTGCAACAGGGCGACCCCGAGACCTTCCATCTCGGCCGGGTGGACCATCACATCGACGCACGGCAATATCCGCTCGAGATCGTTGCGGAATCCGGCGAAGGAGACGTGTCGCTCGAGACCTGCGCCCTGGACCCGCTTTCTCATGGCGACCATCTCGGGTCCTTGGCCGAACAGAAGCACGCGGGTTCGCGGTCGAACGGCAAGCACTGCAGGCAGTGCCGCAATCAGAGTGCGGTGCCCTTTGCGGGCGATGAACTGTGCAGCCATCGCCATCGTCAGCTCGTCGTCGGCGAGTTCGAATTCATGGCGAAACCAGTCTATGTCGTCGCGGTGGGGACGGTAGCGCTGGGTGTCGACCGCGCTGTGCACGCACACCACCTTGTCGGGCGACAGGCCAGCATCCAGCAGCACCTGTTCGATGCCTTCGGAGATCGCGACAACGCGGTCGTAGAGCTTGTACTTGAGATGAAACCAGCCCCGCGGCTCGGGGTTGTCGTTGCGTCGACTCATGACCGTCGGTACGCCCTCGAGCCGGGCGGCGATCGCACCCCAGACATCGCTGCCACGTCGGCTGTGCAGATGCACGAGAGCGGGACGCTCGGTACGAATCAACTTCCGCACGCGGCCGATCAAGCCGATGTCCTGGTCGCCGCCCATGGCGATCTCTCGCACCTGCAAGCCATGCGCACGCGCGTGTGCCGCAATCGCGCTGCCCGTTGGGCATGCCAGCACGGCTTCTTCTCCACGAGCCTGCAGCCCTTGGACCAGGAAGAAAACCTGCAGTCCACCACCGTAGAGGTGGGTGCCGGCTTCGACGTGCAGTGTCTTCATGCCGCCTGTTGCATCACCGACCGCGCTGTGCCCAACACCGTATCGACTTCGAAGACGCGCATGCAGTCGTAGCGGCCGTCACAGGTGGGATGGCGGCGACATGGTGAGCAGGGTCGAGCCTCGTACATCACGACGGTGCGCGGTGTGCGGGCGTCGAGGTAGGGTCGGGTCGAACCGAACAGCGCCACCGTCGGTATCTCCAACGCGCTGCCCATGTGGGTCAGGCCGGTGTCCACGCCGATGAGCAGCGCGCTGCCGGCGATCAGCGCAGCCGTTTCGTCCAGTTTGAGCCGACCGACCAGATTGACCAGCCCTGGCGCGTTGGCCGTGATGTCTGCGGTTTGTGCTGCATCTGAGGGCCCGCCGACCAGCACGGGTGTCACACCGTCGGCCACCAGTTGCTGCGCCAGTGCAGCCCAGCGGTCGTTGAACCAATGCTTCTGAGGCCGGGTGGTGTAGGGGCACAGCACGGCATAGGGCCCGCGCACACCATGGCTCTCGAGCGTGGCCGTGGCCGACGCACTTGCGGCGTCGCCAACCGCAAGATCCATCCGGTAAGGGGCCTTGGCACCCAGGTGTCGTGCCAGCGCTCGGTATTCAGTACCGATCGGCTTCAGTGGGTCAGGCTTTGGAAAGAACTGCTCGGTCATCAGCCACCGGCTGCCCTCGCGACCGATCAGGCTGACGCGGCGTGCCGCGCCACTCCACCAGGCGCACAGCGCACTCTTGAAGAGGCCCTGTGCGTCGATCGCAACGTCGAAGCGGCGCGCGCGCAACGCACCCCGGAATGCGATCACCGAGCGCAGCAGCGCGATCGGGCGACGAGCCCGCCACAGGGCTTGCCACTCGTCGCGCGGCAAGACGATGATCTCGTCGAGTCTTGGGTTGTGTCGCAGCAGCGGTGCCGCTGCGGGTTCGACCAGCCAGCCGAGGTGAGCCTGCGGAAACAACTCTCGCAATGCCGGTATCAGGCCAGAGGCCATCACGACGTCACCGAGCGCCGACAGTCGGATGATCAGGATGCGCGGTGCTGCACTGGGCGATGCCGTCATCGTGAGTTGCTCACCCGCCGCGGTCGAACTGCATGTGATGCAACCGGCTGTAGATGCCGTGGAGCGCCAGCAGTTCGGCATGCGTGCCGACTTCAGCGATGCGCCCCTGGTCCATGACCACAACACGGTCGGCGCCTGCGATGGTCGAGAGCCGGTGTGCGATGGTGAGCGTGGTGCGGCCACGCTTCAGGTTGTCGATCGCGATCTGCACCAGCCTTTCTGATTCGGTGTCCAGCGCCGAGGTGGCTTCATCGAGCAAAAGGATGGGCGCATCCTTGAGCAGGGCGCGGGCGATCGAGATGCGCTGGCGCTGACCGCCAGAAAGTCGCGCGCCGTTCTCGCCAATCGGTGTCTGCAGACCCAGAGGCATCTCGCGGATGAACTCCATGGCGTGGGCTGCTTCGGCGGCGGCGACGATCTGCTGTTCACTGGCCGCATCTCGCAGCCCATAGGCGATGTTGGCTGCCACCGTGTCGTTGAACAGCACCACGTGCTGGGTCACCAATGCAATGTTGGAGCGCAGGTCGGCAAGGCGAAGATCACGAATGTCGATGCCGTCCAGGCAGATGACGCCGCGATCCAGCGTGTGGAATCGCGGGATCATCGACATCAGCGTGGACTTCCCGCTGCCCGACGCGCCGACCAGGGCGACCGATTCACCGGGGTGGATGTCAAGATCAACGTCGATCAGCGCATCGCGATCCGCATTGGGATAACGAAAGCTGGCCGCGCTGAACTGCAGGCGACCCGTCGAACGGGCGATGGTCTTGCTGCCGTGATCGGGTTCGTCGGGCGCATCGACCACCTCGAACACGCTGGCGGCCGCGGCCAGGCCGCGCTGCAGCACCTCGTTGACGTTCGACAGTCGCTTCAGCGGTGCGAGCAGCAGCGCCATCGCGCTGAAGAACGAGACGAAGCCACCGACGGTCAGCTGATTCTGGTTGGACTGCAGGGCTGCGTAGTAGACGATCGCGGCCAGCGCCAGCACGGCAATGGTTTGCACGATCGGGCCATTGGCGGCCGAAGTCGTCACCACCTTCATCGAGTAGCGGCGCAGCGCATTGGCTACGTCGAAGAATCGCTTGGCTTCGTACGCTTCACCCGCAAATATCTTGATTTCGCGGTGGCCGCCGATGACCTCGTCCACCACATGCGACAACGTGCCCATCGAGGACTGCTGGCCACGACTCAGCGCGCGAAGGCGTCCGCTGATCGAGCGGATCACATAAGCGATCGCTGGAAGCACGGTGAAGAAGGCCAGCGATAACTGCCAGTTCTGGTACAGCATGTAGCCCAGCAGGCCAAGAACAATGAGGCTGTCCTTGACGATGGTGATCAACGACACCGTGATGATGGGACTGATCTGCTGGGTGTTGTAGGTCAGCTTCGAAATCAGCACCGCACTGGGTTCGCGGTCGAAGTAGCTGGCAGGCAGGCGCAGCAGCTTCTCGAACATCGCGGTGCGCAATGCCAGCACCACTTTGGTGGCGACTGCATTCAGGGCGGTGACATGCACGAAGTCGGTCGCTCCGCGCACGACGAACAGCGCCACGATCAGCAAGGGCATGCGGTGAATTGCATCGGGGTCGCGATTGACAAAGCTGCCGTCCAGCAACTCCTTCAACAGCGCGGGCAAAGCGGTTTCGGTGGCCGCATAGCCGATCATCGCCAGAATGCCCAGCGAAAAGCTTCGCCAGTGCGGCCGCACCTCGGCCAGTACCCGCAGGTACAGCTCCTTCGATGAGTACGGGCCTGGTGCTTGCAAGACCTAGAGCTCTTCGAGACGTTGCGGCGGGTAAGTGTCCCAGCCCAGGCAGCCCGGGCACTGCCAGTAGTGTTGCTGGGCATCGAAGCCGCAGGCCGCGCAGCGATAGCGCTGTCCAGCTCTCGCGGCACGGCCGATCACTTCGCCCACCGCCTTCAGATCCGCCGGCAACACGGGCAGCGCGGAGGATTCATGTTCGTGCAGCAGGGCCTGTGCGGCTGACAGCGTGGGCAGCAATGCCAGCTGAGTTCGGGTGCGGTCACGTCGAGAAACCGAATCGCTGTCGAGCGCGCCAAGCGCATTGAGCAGATCGATGCTGGGCTTCTTCTGGTGCAACGCGAGCAGCTGTCGCCGTGCGTCTTCTTGACCTCCGCAAGCCAGGGCGCTGGCTGCATATTCGGTGGCGACCAGATTGAAGCTTGCCGGGTGCGTTGCCAGCAGCTCGTTCCAGACGGTCATGGCTTCGGCGTGTCGACCGAGGCGTGCCGATCGCCGACCGGCAGCCACCACTGGGCGAGCCGCCTGAGGGGCCGCCTCATGTGCACGCCTTAGCGCATCGGCGGCGTCCGCGGTCTGCTGCTTGGCATCGGCCTCCAGCGCCAGCTCGCACCAGTAGTGCGCGATGCGAGACGCGTACGACCCTGTGCTGCCGCGTTCGAGCTTCAGCGCATCGTCGACGGCCGATCGCCAGTCGTGCGAACGCTCGTGCAGGGTGAGCAGGGCGAGTCGTGCATCGGTGTCGTAGGCGGTGCCTTCCAGTGCGTGCCAGGCAGCCTCAGCGCGGTCGAACAAGCCCGCTTGCATGAAGTCCTGGGCCAGACCGTGCTGGGCGCGGTCGCGCTCGGCGGGCGGCAGGTCGGCACGGTTGAGCAAATGCTGGTGAACGCGCACGGCGCGCTCGTACTCACCGCGCCGGCGGAACAGATTGCCTAAAGCGAAATGAAGATCGCTGGTGTCGGGATCTTGTTGAACGGCTTCGATGAAGGCATCGATGGCCTTGTCGTGCTGTTCGTTGAGCAGCAGGTTCAAGCCCTTGAAATAGGCCTTGGGCGCGTCGCGCTGTTCTCGTTTGAGCTGTCTGAAGTCGAAGCGCGATGCCAGCCATCCCAGCGCGAATGCGACCGGCAGGCCGAGCAGGAACCACTGCAGTTCAAAGTCCATCGCGTGGCGGATGTTCAGGCATTGGCAAGGTGGTGCTGAGCGAACTCTGCGTAGACGCAGCGTGCGCCGGCACTGACTTCTGCGTGGCGACGCGGCGGTGCTTCCACCAGGCCGGCACCATCGCACTGACGCCAAAGGCGCAGCCCAGGCCAAAGGCGGCCAGCACGATGAAGACCATCGGCGCTCGCCATTCGTACCCGAAGAACCAGCGTACCGCGGCGTCCTGCTGGTTGTTCAGCGCAAAAGCGAACAGGGCAAAAAAGATGAACAGTCTGAAAACCCAGGTGATCACGCGCATGACGTCTCCGCTACAACGTGCTGCGCTGCAGGTCACTGCCGGGGGCAGGCACTGCAACGTCTTCGGGCTTCAGCCTAACGGAATTCGAGGCGGCTTCAGTGCCGCGATCGGGGATCATGATCCGATGGCTGCGCATCGGCTGGCAAATGGACATCAACCGCTTCGCGCAAGGCCTTGCCTGGCTTGAAGTGGGGAACCAGTTTCTCTGGTACCACCACCTGTTCACCGGAACGAGGATTGCGGCCCACGCGAGGCGGGCGGCGGTTGATCGAAAAGCTGCCGAAGCCACGGATTTCGATGCGGTGTCCGCGCGCGAGCGCATCGGACATCGCATCGAGCACGATCTTGACTGCCGTCTCGGTGTCCCGGTGGGTGAGTTGGCCGAAGCGTTCGGCCAACCGTGCCACCAGGTCCGAACGGGTCATGCCGTCCTTCATGCCATCCACGGCCACGGCTCCGACCGTCAGGAATTGCCGCCCTGGTTGTCCAGCTTGGCGCGCAGCAGGGCGCCCAGGCTGGTCGTGCCGGCGTTCTCACGCTCGCTGGTCTGCGCCAGGCGCTGCATGGCCTCTTGGTTGTCGGCGTTGTCCTTGGCCTTGATCGACAACTGGATCGAGCGCGTCTTGCGGTCGACGTTGATGATCACGGCATTGACTTCGTCGCCTTCCTTCAGCACGTTGCGTGCGTCTTCGACACGGTCGCGGCTGATTTCAGAAGCGCGCAGGTAGGCCGTCACGTCGTCGGCCAGCTGCACTTCGGCGCCACGGGCATCGACCGTCTTGACCTTGCCGGTGACGATGTTGCCGCGGTCGTTGACCGAGGTGTAGGTGGTGAATGGATCGCTGTCGAGCTGCTTGATGCCGAGCGAAATGCGCTCGCGTTCCACGTCCACGGCCAGCACGATGGCTTCGACTTCCTGGCCCTTCTTGAAGTTGCGCACAGCTGCTTCGCCTGGCTCGTGCCAGGAGAGGTCGGACAGGTGCACCAGGCCGTCGATGCCGGCGGCCAGGCCGACGAACACGCCGAAGTCGGTGATCGACTTGACCGGGCCCTTGACGCGATCGCCGCGCTGCACGGTGGTCGAGAATTCTTCCCACGGATTGGCCTTGCACTGCTTCATGCCGAGGCTGATGCGGCGCTTGTCTTCGTCAATCTCGAGCACCATGACTTCGACCTCGTCGCCCAGGGCAACGATCTTCGAAGGGGCCACGTTCTTGTTGGTCCAGTCCATTTCCGAGACGTGCACCAGGCCTTCGATGCCCGGCTCGATCTCGACAAATGCGCCGTAGTCGGCGATGTTGGTGATCTTGCCGAACAGGCGGGTGCTGTTCGGGTAGCGACGCGACACGCCGTGCCACGGGTCGTCGCCCAGTTGCTTGATGCCCAGCGAGACGCGGTTTTTCTCGGCGTCGAACTTCAGGATCTTGGCCTGCAGTTCCTGGCCGACCTGAACCACTTCGCTCGGGTGACGCACACGACGCCAGGCCATGTCGGTGATGTGCAGCAGGCCATCGATGCCGCCGAGGTCGACGAAAGCCCCGTATTCGGTGATGTTCTTGACGACACCGGTCACGATGGCGCCTTCGGCCAGCGTACCCAGCAGCTTGGCGCGTTCTTCGCCCATCGACGCTTCGACCACAGCGCGGCGCGACAACACGACGTTGTTGCGCTTGCGGTCGAGCTTGATGACCTTGAACTCCATCGTCTTGCCTTCGTACGGGTTCATGTCCTTGACCGGGCGCGTGTCGAGCAGCGACCCAGGCAGGAAGGCGCGAATGCCGTTGACCAGCACCGTCAGGCCGCCCTTGACCTTGCCGTTCACCGTGCCGGTGACGAACTCACCCGACTCCAGCGATGTCTCCAAGGAGAGCCACGATGCGAGACGCTTGGCCTTGTCGCGCGACAGGATGGTGTCACCGTAGCCGTTCTCGACCGCGTCGATCGCGACCGAGACAAAATCCCCGACCTGGACTTCGAGTTCGCCATGGTCGTTCTTGAATTCTTCGATGGGCACGTAGGCTTCTGACTTGAGGCCTGCGTTCACCACCACGAAGCTGTGTTCGACGCGCACCACTTCGGCAGTGATGACTTCGCCCATGCGCATTTCGGCGCGCGAGAGCGATTCGTTGAACATGTCGGCGAACGATTCGCCGCCTTCGGTGATGGCAGTTTGAGCTTGTGACATGGGGTGTTTCCGGTGCAGCTGTTGCTGCGGGTTTGAGTTGTCGAACCCAGCGCCCTGATGCGCCTTGAACGGCACGAAGGGAAGGCGCTGGGACCAAAGCCGCTGCGGTCAGGCAAACGGCGTGCGCTGTGCCCAGCAACTCAACACTGACCCCACCGTCGATCCGATGGAAAGCGCCGAGTTGTCCAGAAGCACCGCATCTGCTGCCGGTTTCAGGGGCGACGCCGCACGATTCTGATCTCGCGCATCACGCTCTTGCAGGCCGGCAAGCAAGCCCTCCAGTGTAGTCGAAACCCCTGCGGCTTCCAACTGCTGATGTCGTCGACGGGCGCGAGCGTCAGCGCTGGCCGTCAGGTAAATCTTCAGAGGAGCATCCGGGAAGATGACCGTCCCCATGTCGCGACCGTCCGCCACCAGCCCCGGCAGTCGGCGGAATGACCATTGCAGCCGCAGCAGTGCCAGCCGAACAGCAGGCAGAGCGGAGATCCGCGAAGCCAGGGTGCCGACATTCTCGTGGCGCAGCAGCGCGGAGACGTCAACGCCGTCCAGACGCACGTTGCCTTGCTCGAAAGCCAGATCCAGCGCCTCAGCCAGTGCGGCCAGTGCGCTTTCGTCGTCGGCATCCACAGCGCTGCGGATCGCGGCCAATGCGGTCGCGCGGTAAAGCACGCCCGAATCCAGTACCTGATAACCCAAGGTATCGGCCACCGCGCAGGCGAGCGTGCCTTTGCCGGAGGCCGTCGGGCCATCGATGGTGATCACTGGTATCCATTCGGCTCGCGTGCTGACCACCGAGAAAAGCGTCTCAAAGTAGTCCGGGAAAGTCTTGGCCACGCACTTCGGGTCGAGGATGCGAACCCGCACTGGCTCCACCGGTGGTGGCACCGCCAGCGCGTTGAACGCAGCCAGCGAGAAGCACATTGCCACCCGGTGGTCGTCGTACGTATGGATGGCAGCCGGAGTCCAGCGCGAGGGCGGCGCGATTTCGATGAAGTCCGGTCCTTCGACGACAGCAGCGCCAAGCTTTCGCAGCTCACTGGCCATGGCCGCGATGCGGTCGGTCTCCTTGACCCGCCAGCTGGCGATGTTGCGAAGGCGGCTGGTCCCGTCGGCGTACAGCGCCATCACCGCGAGCGTCATGGCCGCGTCGGGGATGGCATTGCAATCGATATCTACGGCAGCCAGCGGCCAGCGGCCACGACTCACCTCGATCCAGCCAGCCCCGCCTGTGACTTTGGCGCCCATGGACTCAGCCGCATCAATGAAACGGATGTCGCCCTGGATCGAATCGGTGCCGACGCCCTCGATTCGCAGCGGTGCGTCGGTCGCCGCAATCGCGCCCAGCGCAATGAAGTACGAGGCCGATGAGGCGTCACCCTCCACATGAATGTGGCCCAGCGAGCGATAGCGGCTGCCAGCCGGGATCGTGAAGCGCTGCCAGCCCTCTCGCTGCACGACGACGCCGAAGCGCGCCAGCAGGTTCAGCGTGATGTCGATGTAGGGCTTCGAGATGAGTTCCCCGTCGATATCGATGACGGCACTCTGCTCGGATGTCAACAGCGGCAGCGCGAGCAGCAGCGCGGTCAGGAACTGGCTGGATACATCACCTCGAACGCGGATCGGTACCGACAAGTCAAGGTTCTCCGACCCCGGCAGCAGTCGCAGCGGCGGATAACCCGTCTGCCCAAGGTAATCGACGCGGCAGCCCAATGGCCGCAGTGCATCGACCAGATCGGCAATCGGCCGCTCGTGCATCCGTGGCACGCCGCTCAGCTCGAAACTTCCGCCTTGTGTGGCGGCCAGCATCGCCAGTGCGGCGGTCAGCGGCCGCATCGCAGTGCCCGCGTTGCCGAGGAAAAGCGAGGCTTCACGCACGCCGAGTCGTCCGCCCAGCCCGGTGATGTGCAGGGCCACGCCCTCGTGCTCGATGCGGCACCCCAGCGTGCGCAACGCGGTCAGCATCACCTGTGTGTCTTCGGAATCGAGCAGGTCGTGGACGGTGGTGGTGCCCTCGCTCAAGCCTGCCAGCAGCAGCACGCGGTTGGAGATGCTCTTGGACCCTGGCAGGCGCACAGTGCCGCCCGCACGAAGCAAGGGAGGTATGTCTAGGAAGGAAATGGCGTACATCGAGTTGCCGCAAACGGCCGTGGTCAGCGTGGTGGTGTCTTGCCGGTGTTCATGGTCCAGCCACTGCGGGCGGTCGAGGCGGCACGGATCAATTGTTCGAGAGCCTCAGCGTTGCCGCTGCCCATCCCGTACTCCATCGCGTCAAGCGCCTGACGGAACTGCTTCAACTGCTTCAGCAATTCTTCGCGGTTGGCCAGCAGAATGTCTCGCCAGACGGTCGGATCGCTGGCCGCGATGCGGGTGAAATCTCGGAAGCCTGGGCCCGCCAGCGACAGAAAATCGCGCGCAGCCGGTTGCCCCGTAACACCGTTGAAGTAAGCGAAAGCCAGCAGATGAGGCAGGTGGCTGACGGCGGCGAAGGCCGCGTCGTGGTTCTCGGGTGTCATGCGCAGCACCTGCGAGCCGATCGCCGCCCAGACGTCGGTGGCCTTCTGGATCAGGCCAGGTTCGGTCTGCGGCAGTGGCGTCAGGATGACCTGTCGGCCCTGGTACAGCGTGGCATCTGCGTGCTCGATACCGGCGACTTCCTTGCCGGCGATCGGGTGCGCCGGGACGAAATTCGGAAGGGCCTCTTTCAGCACGCGTCGAGCCGCATCGACGACATCGCGCTTGGTCGAGCCAACATCCATCAGCAGCACGCCGGGCTCGATCAGGTGGCGGATGGCGCGGAAGGTGGCCTCACTGGCCGAAACGGGTACGGCCATCAGCACGATGTCCGAGCCCGACACCGCCAACAGCGCTGACTCGGCCGCCTGATCGATGACACCCATCCGCCGGGCTTTTTCGGTAGTCGATGGCGATTTGCTGTAGCCCACCACACGCTTGACCAAACCGGCACGACGCAGCGCGAGCGCGAACGAACCACCCATCAGGCCACAGCCGATCACACCGAGTTGATTGAACATGGCCAGTTCAGTGCACGTCGATCGGGTACGTACCGAGCAACTTGAAGTACGCGCATACGCCACGCAACTCCTGCAGAGCCTGGGCGACTTCGGGCTGGTTCGGGTGGCCCTGCACGTCGATGTAGAAGTAGTACTCCCATTGGCCCGAGCGGGCCGGGCGCGACTCGAATCGGCTCATCGACACGCCATGCGCCTTCAGAGGCATCAGCATGTCGTAAACCGCACCTGGCCGGTTCACCACCGACACCACCAGACTGGTGCAGTCATGCCCCGAGGCCTGCGGTTGTGGGTGACGCTGAGGGTCGGTCACCACCGCGAAGCGGGTGCGGTTGTGGGCGTCGTCCTGGATGGCGGGCGACACCACGTGCAGACCGAATTCGCTGCCTGCGCGGTCGCCGGCCACCGCCGCGAGGCGCGCATCGAGGCTGGCCAGCCGTGCGCCTTCGGCGTTGCTCGACACCGGCCGCCGCTCGACATTCGGCAAGTGTGTATTGAGCCAGCCCTGGCACTGAGCCAAGGCCTGCGGATGGGCACAGACTGCTTCGATGCCATCC
>CANHOE010000027.1 GCA_947462175.1 Burkholderiales bacterium
CCGGTCATCATGTGCACGAGCAAGAACCAGGAAACCGACAAGGTCTGGGGCATCCGCCAGGGGGCTCGTGATTACATCGTCAAGCCAGTGAATGCCGAGGAGTTGACGGCAAAGATTCGTGCATTCGGCTGAAGGCGGTGTCGTGATTCGGCTGTTTGATCTACCGGCGACTGTGCTGTCGCCGGCCTGAAACCCCGCGACGATTCAAACCCACCTCCAATGGCCGACAAGGAAGCACTGCGCGCTCTGCAAAATCGCTTGGCACAGCGACTGCAAGAGGCGCGCTCGACGGTGCGCGGCCGAGCCTGGCTGGCGGTCGAATGTGGCGGGCGCGGTTTTCTGTTCCCGCTTCAGGAGGCCGGTGAAATATTTTCGATGTCGCCGATTGCAGAGGTCTCGCATGCGCAGCCCTGGTTCCTTGGCGTGGCCAACCTGCGCGGTCAGTTGCACGGCGTGATCAGCCTGGCCGGTTTCCTGGGCATCGCATCCCTTGCCGAGGGCCGCGATCAGGCCATGCTGGTGGGCTTCAACGCATCACTCGACGTCAATGCAGCGCTGCTGGTGGATCGCTTGGCAGGGTTGCGTGGCGAAGACCAGTTGTCGGTCGAGCTGGATGCGCTGCCGGCGGCTGCGGCGCCATCGTTCGCAGGTCCTCGCTGGTTCGATGCCGAGGGTCGAGCGTGGCAGGAAATCAGTCTCTCCCGCCTGGTCAGGCACCCGGCCTTCCTGAAGATCGTTCGATGAAGCTGGCGATCGGCACCGTGGCGCGCAGACGTAACGGATTCAACGAACTGATGGCAAGAAGGCCTTGATATCGGTGGGTGGAGCAGTTCATCCATCACCAAAATCGCTGAGCGAGGGTTCCATGGCTTTCCTGGAAAAACCGAAGAAATCCGAGCCGGGTCGCGAACGTGAAGCGTCCGACCCCCGATGCGCCGACGCGCAGGCAGCCGCGTCGATGGAGGGCAATCACATGGTAGGCAAGCGGTCGCCACTGGAGGTCAACATGGACATGGAACGCACCGTGGTACTTGAGGGCATAGGCGGTCGCGGCGTTCGCGAATTCGACCCATCCATCATTTCCGAATCCGCCCCTTCGGGCCTGGCCGACTTTGCCGAATCACGGTCACAACCGGTGCCAGCCGCTGCGGTCGGCAGCGCGTCCGGTGTCCCGCTGATCGCGAACCGACCCGTCGAGCAGCAGCAGAAGTGGCTCAGTGCGCTGACCTGGATCGGCATGCTCGGTGTCCTGGCGGTCGTCGTGCTGTCTTTCGCGTCGGGCGAGAGTTCGCCGTCGCATCAAGGTGTCGCTGGGCTGTTGCTGTTGGCCGCGTTGGCGATGTTTGCCGGAATCTTCGGGCAGCGCAAACTGTTCGCCGCCGGGCAGGCGCAGGGTGCGCAGCAGATGGAGCAGCAGCGTCTCGACGCCGAACGTCTGCAAGGCGAGGCCAAGCGGGTCAATGATGCCAATCAGGCTGCCATTCTGCGTCTGATGAACGAGTTGCAAAGCGTTGCCGAAGGCGATCTGACGCAGCAGGCCACGGTCACCGAAGACATCACCGGCGCCATCGCCGACTCGGTGAACTACACAGTCGAAGAGCTGCGAACGCTGGTGGCTCAGGTGCAGGGCACGGTGAGTCGTGTGACCGAGACCACTCAACTGGTCGACGCCACGTCAACCGAACTGATGGCTGCGTCCAGCGAGCAACTGCGCGAGATTCGAGACACCGGTGAGTCAGTGTTGCAGATGGCTGGTCGCATCAACGAGGTGTCGGCGCAGGCGCAGCAGACCGCGCAGGTTGCCCGCCAGTCGCTGACAGCCACCGAATCAGGTCTGAAAGCGGTGCAAGACACCATCGGCGGCATGAATACCATCCGTGACCAGATCCAGGAAACCTCCAAGCGCATCAAGCGACTCGGTGAGTCGTCGCAGGAGATCGGCGAGATCACCGAACTGATTTCGGACATCACCGAGCAGACCAACGTGCTGGCGCTGAACGCCGCCATCCAGGCTGCGTCGGCGGGCGAAGCCGGGCGAGGTTTCTCGGTGGTGGCAGAAGAGGTACAGCGACTGGCCGAACGCTCTGCCGACGCCACACGGCAGATTGCCGCGCTGGTCAAGGCGATTCAGACCGACACCTTGGACGCCGTGGCCGCCATGGAGCGCTCGACCCAAGGTGTGGTCGAAGGGACCCGACTCACCGATGCCGCAGGCAATGCGCTCAATGACATCGACCGGGTGTCGCACCAGCTGTCCGATCTGATCACCGACATTTCCAGTCGTGCGCTTGGCGAAGCGCAGTCGGCCAATGTGGTGGCAGCCAACATCCAGCACATCTTTGCCGTGACGGAGCAGACCGGCGAGGGCACCCGCTCGACGGCACAGATGGTGCGCGAGCTGTCGCACACCGCCGATGAACTGAAGCAGTCGGTGGCGCGGTTCAAGATCGTCTGAACGCCTTCAAGTTCGCCACGCTGACTCACCAGGAACAAGGCATCGCATGGACGGCTTGCGCAATCCTCAATCGGTGGATGGTCTGAGCGATCTGAGTGCCCTGTCCTGGGTGCAGGAAGAGCTCCGGCGCTCACTCGAACTGGCGCTGAAGTCACTGCGACGCCATCTGAAAGAATCTGAAACCACCTTCGACGCCGATGTCGACGTGGTCGACCCCGCTGTGTTGAACAGCGCACGACAGCACCTGCATCAAGGCGTTGGTGCGATGGAACTGGTGGCGCTGCAAGCAGGGGCCAGCCTGTTGCGCGCCTGCGAGGCGAGCGTCCAGCGATTCATCACCAAGCCACGATCGATAGACGCCCAAGGCGTCGCTGCCATCGAGGCCGCGTGCTTTGCGCTGATGGATTACGTGGCCCGTTTGCTGGCTGGCAAGAGCGTGTCGTCCTTGGCGATGTTCCCGCAGTACCGCGCGGTTCAGGAAATCGCCGGTGCCGACCGCATTCACCCGGCCGATCTGTGGTTCCATGACTGGCAGTGGCTGCCGCTGCCATCGGATGATCGCGCTGTCGCCTGCCAGCCCGACGCTGCCACCCGCTCTGCGATCGAGGGGCGGATGCTCTCGATCATGCGCGTGCCGACTCCGGCTGCTGCGCAGCGCATGAGCCACATCTTCGCTGGCCTGGGCGCCGGCACCGACGACCCGGAAGCTGCCACTTTGTGGAAGCTGGCGGCGGCGATGTTTGAAGCGCAGGCCGCCGGCCTGCTGTCGCCCGACGTGTTCAGCAAGCGCGTCGCCTCGCGGCTGCTGGCGCAACTGCGGATCCTCGAGCGAGGCGGCAGCGAGATTTCCGAGCCCTTGGCCCGTGACCTTTTGTTTTTCTGCGCACAAGCCGACTCACCGGGTGACGGCCGCAGGGCGCCGCGTCTGGCCGCTGTGCGTCAGGCCTACGACCTGGTGCATCACTTGGCAGGCGATTACCACAGCAGCGCACTGGGCCGCTTCGATCCTGCGCTGATCGCGCAGGCCAGCAAGCGAGTGGCCGCTGCGAAGGAATCCTGGTCCGGTGTGGCCGGTGGCGAACTGCACCGAATCAATGGCCTGACCGAGCAGTTCGCGCTCGCGGGCGAGTCCCTGAAGCGTTTGTTCCCGTCCGGCGATTTGCTCGCTGAGGAACTGCGCGCTGCTGCAACCCTGACCCAGCAAACAGCCGCAGCACCGTCCACCGCGCTGGCCATGGAAGCTGCCACCAGCCTGCTCTACGTCGAGGCCTGCCTCGAAGATGCCGAGTTCGATCACCCCGAACTGGCGGCCCGCATCCAGCGTCTATCTCAGCGCATGGGCAGCGTCCGTCAGGGCGCGGTGCCGCAGCCACTTGAGGGCTGGATGGAGGAGCTCTACCGGCGGATGTCCGATCGGCAGACCATGGGCAGCGTGGTGCAGGAACTGCGCACGACGCTGTCGGACGCCGAGAAGCAGATTGACCAGTTCTTCCGAAATCCCGCAGATCCGACAGTGCTGATTCCTGTGCCGAATCACCTGTCAGCGATGCGTGGCGTGCTGTCCGTGCTGGGCATGGATCACGCCGCCAGCGCACTGCTGAGAATGCGCGACGAGGTCGATGGGCTCAGCTCGACCGAAGTCGATCTTTCTCGAGTCGGACAGGCCGGCGTCTTTGACCGCCTGGCCGGCAACCTTGGTGCGCTCGGCTTCCTGATCGACATGCTCAGCGTGCAGCCCGCACTGGCGAAGTCGCTGTTCACCTACGACCCTGAGGCCGGCACCTTGTCACCAGTGATGGGCCGCAGTGACCGCTCATCCGTCACGCCGGGTGAGCCTTCACCCGTGGCAGCTGAGCCGCGGCTGATCGAACAGGCGCAGATGCTGGCGTTCAACGCCGCTCGCGAAGACGTGTCGATCGACGCTGTCGCGCGTGATCTGGAGCGCTTGTCGCAGGAGGCGACGGCCGCTGATCAGACGGCGCTGGCAGCGACCGTCAACAAGGCTCGGATCGCACTCGAGGCGGCAGGCGACGCCGATGCGATCAATGCTGCGCGCGATCAGCTCTCGGAGGCCCTTGCCGATTTCGTGCATTCGTCGTCGGAGCCGACCAGCCCCGATCTGACCGTAACCGCTGCACGAGAAGTTGGCGCTGACGATGCAACCGACGACGACGAGATGCGCGAGGTGTTCCTCGAAGAGGCCCGCGAGGTGATCGACACCGCGCGAGGCGCATGTGCCGGACTGGCCACCGCGCCCGATGACCTGCAGCGCCTGACCATCCTGCGCCGTGCTTTCCACACTTTGAAGGGCAGCGCCCGGATGGTCGGCTTGACCGAGTTCGGCGAAGCCGCCTGGGTCTGCGAGCAGCTCTACAACACTCGATTGTCCGAGCAACGCAACGCCGATGAGCCGCTGCTGAGATACACCTCCGAGGCGCTCGGGCAGTTTGCCCATTGGATCGACGAGATTGCTGCGGTCCGACCGGTGACGCACAGCGCCGCGCAGATGGCGCAGGCCGCGAAGCGGCTGGATACCGAGTCGACGCCTGCGCCCGACATGGCAGCCGCCGCTCTGCCCATGCTCACGGAGAGCCAGCCGCTGGCGACGGCGGAAGCGGCGAACATCGACGCGTTGCCCACCGACCTCGACATGGCGCCAGCACTCGACCCGCGCGCAGATGACACGCTGGCTTTCCATGTGGATGCTATGGTCGATCTGGACCTCAACGTGCCTGCGGCTGAGGCACCTGCACAGTGGGGCGAAGCCGTTGACCTCCATGCCAATGCGATGTTCGAGCCATTCGACCCGCAGGCGACGATGCCGCTGGCGCACGGTTCGATGGATCGCGAATGGTCAGACGACCTGCCGAGCGACCCGCTGGCCGCCACTGAACTCGGGGCCAGCCCGTCCCCGGACTTCGAATTGCTCAGCCTCGAACTCGATCCCCTGCCGCTGGAGAGTGACATCGCGGCGCAGATCGACGCGGGTTCTCAGACAGATTTCGACCTCCAGTTTGGCGACGAAGCCACTGTGGCGGTGGCACAGCCAGTGCCCGAACCTGCACCGGTACCCGCGTCTGAAGCAGAAGCTGACGGCGATGCGGCGCCCACCTTGTCGCTTGCGGCGGATGACGACGAGACGAAGGTCATCGGCTCCTTGCGCATCGGCATCCCGCTGTTCAACATCTATCTCAACGAGGCCGACGAACTCTCGCGCCGCCTGTGCACCGAGTTGTCGGAATGGTCTATGGAGCTGGCACTGCCGATCAGCGACAGTGCAGTGGCATTGGCCCATTCGCTCGCTGGCAGTTCGGCCACAGTTGGCTTTGCCGACCTGTCGAATCTCGCACGCACGCTGGAACACGCCTTGGCGCGCAGCGCTGCCATCGGTGCCGGCACGACCGAAGAAGGCGCCTTGTTCACCGACGCCGCCGAAGAGATCCGTCACCTGCTGCACCAGTTTGCTGCCGGCTTCCTCAAGCAGCCGTCCGAGGCCCTGCTGGCGCGCTTGGCCGATCACGAACTGAGCTCTGCCAAACGCCTGGAGACCGCGACCTCGGAACTCGACGCAGAAGCCCTGCTCGACAGCGAAGACGCACCGCTCGGCGCTGCCATCGACCTCCATTTCGACTTGGGCGACACGTCGGCACCCCATGCGCTCGATGCCGTCGAAGCGCCCGACGGCGACGCACCGCTCACGGAGGCGTCGCCGTCGGCCGTGCACGCAGATGCAGAAGTCGACGAAAGAGGGCCGGCCCCCGAGTTCACGACCGAAACCGAAATGCAGCGACTGGACCCGCTCGGCTTCGCTGTACTGAAGCCGCTGTCTGAGTCTCCTGTGGCCGAGCTCGAACTCGATCGGCTGCGTGTTTTGCCCAGCGAGCCTTCGCAGCACTTCGACGATGAGGAAGACATCGATGTCGGCGATGCGATCGATGCTGAGCTGTTTCCAATCTTCGAGGAAGAAGCCGAGGAATTGCTCGGCCAACTCGCCACTCGCCTCCAGGAGTGGGTGCGTCATCCCGAAGATCCTCAGGCCCCTGCCGGTGCGATGCGCACCCTGCACACCCTCAAAGGTGGCGCACGTCTGGCAGGCGCGATGCGCCTGGGCGAGCTGGTGCACCGTCTCGAAAGCCGGATCGAGAACCTGACCGCGTTGGCTGCCGATGCCGCCGCACCGGTACATCAGATCGAACCGCTGCTGGGTCGCTGCGATGCGCTGCGCCAGGCGTTCGAAACCGTGCAGAAAGCCGTAGCAGCGGGAGACGGTGTTCCGCCCGAGGACGATGATGGCGGGGCTGCTCCAACGCCGGTGCGTGCCGAAGCCGTGCCTACGGCAAATACGCCACCCGACTCGGCTGCCGCCGAGTCCCAGCCAATCAACATGCCGCCCAATGTGGCGCCAGCCGATCACACAACCTCCGACGTCAGTTCGGCGCTGGTGCCGGTGCCGCCTGCGGAGGCTGTTGCCGATGACATCGATTGGTCGCGCTTCGATGGCATCGAAGCACCGGAGCTGCCGCGCGCAACCGCAGCATCGAACGCAACGTCGGCCGTTCGGGTGCGTGCGCCCTTGCTCGACCGCCTGGTCAACCAGGCTGGTGAGGTCAGCATCACCCGCTCGCGCATCGCAAGCGATGTTGATCAGATCAAGGAATCGCTGTCCGACCTCACCGAGAACCTGGAGCGTCTGCGCAGCCAGCTGCGCGACATCGAGCTGCAGGCCGAAACGCAGATCAGTTCTCGGATGGAAGCTGCCAAGCTGGCGGCGGTGGCCTTCGACCCGCTGGAATTCGACCGTTTCACCCGTTTCCAGGAACTGACGCGGATGATGGCCGAGTCGGTGAACGATGTGGCCACGGTGCAGCGCACCCTGCAGCAGACCTTGCAGGGCACCGAGGACGACCTCGCGGCGCAAGCCCGTCTGACGCGCGAGCTCCAAGACGACCTGCTGCGTACACGCATGGTGGAGTTTGAGGGCCTGTCCGATCGCCTGTATCGCGTGGTGCGGCAGGCGGCCAAGGAAACCGGCAAACAGGTGCGCCTCGATATCGTCGGTGGCTCGATCGAAATCGACCGAGGCGTGCTCGACCGCATGACCAGCGCCTTCGAACATCTGGTTCGCAACAGCGTCACGCACGGCATCGAGTTGCCAACGGCGCGCACCGCGGCGGGCAAGGACGCTACGGGTGCCATCGTCATCGCGGTCACCCAGGATGGCAACGAAGTCGGTGTTGATGTGCGTGACGACGGTGCCGGGTTGGACCTGAACCGCATCCGCGACAAGGCACTGGCCAACGGGCTGATCGCAGCCGACGCTGCACTCTCCGACGACCAGCTCGCCAATCTGATCTTTACCCCAGGCTTCTCCACCGCAGAGAAGGTGACCGAATTGTCGGGTCGCGGTGTCGGCATGGACGTGGTGCGCTCCGAGGTCCAGGCGATCGGCGGTCGCATCGAAACGTCAACCTCGCTGGGGCAGGGCACCAGTTTCAAGCTGGTGCTGCCGCTGACCACTGCTGTCACCCAGGTGGTGATGGTGCGCTGCGGTGAACTGACGGTCGGTGTGCCCTCGACGCTGGTGGCCGCGGTGCGCCGACTGCCGTCTGCCGAGGTCCAGCAGGCGTACCAGAGCGGTACCTGCGTGGTCGATGGCGACGCACTGCCTTTCTACTGGCTCGGGGCCTTGTTGCAGACGAGCGCCTGCAGCGCAACGCCGCCGGAGCGCAGTGGCCAGTTGCTGGTAGTTCGCAGCGCATCGCAGCGCGTCGTGATCCATGTTGATGACGTGGTTGGCAACCAGGAAGTGGTCGTCAAGAACCTCGGTCCGCAACTCTCGCGCATGCCCGGCCTGGCCGGCATGACCTTGCAGGCCTCGGGCAGCGTCTCGCTGATCTACAACCCCGTGGCTCTCGCCACCCTGTACGGCGCTGCCGCGCGGATCGCGACGCTGGCTGCGCTTCAATCGCGTGGCTCCGGCAGGGTTGAAGTGGCCGAAGCCCACAACAGCGCTGCGCCGCTCGCGCCTCTGGTGCTGGTGGTCGATGATTCGCTGACGGTGCGCAGGGTGACCGAGCGCATGCTGTTGCGCGAGGGCTATCGCGTCATGCTGGCCAAGGATGGGCTCGACGCCCTTGAGCGACTGGCGCAAGAGAAGCCTGCCATCGTGCTCAGCGACATCGAGATGCCGCGCATGGATGGCTTCGATCTGGTGCGCAACCTGCGCGCTGACCCGCGCCTGCATGAGTTGCCCGTGATCATGATCACGTCGCGGATCGCGCAGAAGCACCGCGACTATGCGGCGGAACTGGGGGTCGAGCATTACCTCGGCAAGCCGTATTCGGAAGAAGACCTGCTGGCCCTGATTGCGCGCTGCATCGCTGCGCGCGTGACAGCGTGAGGGCGCTCACCGGCCACTCAGCCGGGAAGCTGCGATTGCCATGATCGAGTTTGCCGACCAGATTGCTGAACTCACCAGTTACCGGGACCGCGAGCAGCTCGATGTGGCGTTGGCCGGTGCGCTGAAAGATTTGCTGCAGCCTCGCTCGGTGACCATTCGGCGCTGCGTCGGCGAGGGCGATGAACGGCATTGGTTGACCCGCGCTCGTCTGAGCGGCAACAGCTCGGTTGCAACCTCCGATGGGCCATGGAGCGACCTCCACACCCTTCCTAAACTTGTCGCAGGCGAGGCCCGATGCGTGGCCTACAGCGAGCAGCGGATGGTGCTGGTGCCTGGGCTACCGTACCTCACCTATTTCCCGCTGTATGGCGGCGATGCCGTGGTCGGCGTGATCGAGATTGAAACCCAGGCAGCGCCAGACAAGCATGCGCAACGCACTGTGCAGGGCGTGCTGCGCATCTATCGGAATTTCGAGCGCCTGCTGCACTATTCAGAGCGCGACTCGCTGACAGGCCTGCTCAATCGCAAGACCTTCGATGAAAATTTCATGAAGGCGACCGCCGACATGGAGTTGCCGCATGAACACCTGCGTGATGGCAGGCGCGTAGGCCGAAGTCCTTGTAGCTACTGGATCGGTGTCATCGACATCGACCATTTCAAGCGTGTCAATGACCGGTTCGGCCACCTGATCGGTGACGAGGTGCTGCTGCTGCTGTCCCGACTGATGGGTCGCAGCTTCCGCATCCATGACAGGCTTTACCGCTTCGGCGGTGAAGAGTTCCTCGTGCTGATGCGTTGTCACGGCGAGGACGACGCTGCGCAGGCCTTTGAGCGCTTTCGCAGCAACACCGAGTTGTTCCAGTTTCCGCAGGTCGGAACGGTCACGGTCAGCGTTGGCTTCACCGCCGTGCGGCCTGCTGACACACCCAGCGGTGCGTTTGAGCGTGCCGACAAGGCGGTGTACCACGCGAAAGCGAATGGCCGCAACCAGGTGTGCAGCCACGCCGATCTGCTGGCCAGTGGCATGCTCGTGGAAGGCAGCGCCAAGCTGGGTGACGTCGAACTGTTCTAGCCAGCTGCGTTGGCCCTCTCTGCCTTGACCACCGCGTAGCGTTGCAGCGTCCTCGCTCTGGCCTCATCGTGCTGCACCAGCGGCGGCGGATAGTCCTGGCCCAGCACCAGTCCAGAAGCTGCCAGATCGATCGGGCGAGCCGTCCATGGGGCATGAAGCGCTGTATCGGGCAGCGCGGCAAGCTGCGGTAGGTAGCGACGGATGAACTTGCCCGCGGGATCGAACTTCTGGCTCTGGCTGACCGGGTTGAAGATGCGGAAATAGGGCTGCGCATCACAGCCGCTGGAGCTTGCCCACTGCCAGCCGCCATTGTTGGCAGCGAGGTCGAAGTCGTTGAGCTTCTCAGCGAAGTAGCGCTCGCCCCAGCGCCAGTCGATGCCGAGGTCTTTCACCAGGAAGCTCGCCACCACCATGCGCAACCGGTTGTGCATGTAGCCCGTCTGGTTGATCTGCGCCATCGCTGCGTCGACCAGCGGATAGCCCGTGCGTCCCTCGCACCATGCGGAAAACAGCGCATCGGCGTGCTTGCCGTGTTCCCACTTGATGTGATCGTAGGGCGCCTTGAACGAACGGCTGACGACGTGCGGATGGTGGTGCATCACCTGGTGATAGAAATCGCGCCAGATCAACTCCGACAGCCACACCTCCGCCCCGCGCGAACCCGCCTGTCGGCGTTGCCAGGCCTCACGGGCCAATTGGCGAATGGAGATCGTGCCGAAGCGAAGGTGCACCGACAGATAGCTCGGTCCCTTGACCGCAGGGAAATTGCGGGTGTCTTCGTAGGCGTCGATGCGCGCGAGAAAATCGTTGAACGAAGCCTGTGCGCCGCGGGCGCCGTCACCCATGCGCAGTGACGACAGATTGGTGGCTTCGAAGCCGATTTCAGCCAGTGACGGGGGACCGGCGACGATGCTCTGGGGCACGGCCGCCAAGTGCGCGGCATGCGGCTCGATGGCCCAGGGTGCCAGGTGTTCCGGCGACAGCCGCTTGAGCCAGGCATTCTTGTAGGGAGTGAACACGCCATACGGAGTGCCCGATCCGGTCAGCACCTCGCTGCGTTCGAACACGACATGGTCCTTGCTGGTGTGCAGGGCGATTCCGGCATTGGCCAGACGGCCTCTCACCTGGGCGTCGCGCGCCAGTGCCACCGGTTCGTCGTCGTGGCTGGCATACACCGCCTGTACGCGCAGCTGCTGGGCCAATGCGGGAATCTCGTCACGAGCCCAGCCGTGGCGCACGATCAGCCCCGTGCCGGCTACGCCATGCGCTGCGCCAAGTGCGGCCAGCTGCGCCTGCAGCTCGGCGAGACTGTTGAGGATGAACTCCACGCGGCGGTCGGCGCGCGGCAGCGGGTCGAGGATTTGCTGGTCGAGCACGAACACACACCAGACGTGGCGAGCCGAGCGCAGCGCATGGTGCAGCGCCGCGTGGTCATCAGTGCGCAGGTCGCGCCGAAACCAGACCAGGGCTGCGTCAATCGAAGGTTGCATCACCTCAGTGTGCCGCAGGAATAAAATGCGGGCATGAGTTCCGGCGGCATCAACCTCACCAACCAGTTCCTGATCGCCATGCCAGGCATCGGCGGCGACACCTTCGCTGGTGCGGTGATCTACCTGTGCGAGCACACCGACAAGGGTGCGCTGGGCTTGGTCATCAACAAGCCGATCGACATCAAGCTGAAGAATCTGTTCGAGAAGGTCGAGTTGTCGCTCGATCGCCTGGACCTGGCCGAATCACCGGTCTTCTACGGTGGCCCGGTGCAGACCGAGCGCGGCTTTGTGCTGCACGAACAGATCGACGATGAAGGTAATCGCTTCAACTCATCACTGCGCATCCCCGGCGGTCTGGAAATGACGACCAGCAAGGACGTGCTGGAGGCGCTCTCCAGTGGTACCGGGCCGACCAGGATCCTGGTGACGCTGGGCTACAGCGGCTGGGGCGCCGGCCAGCTCGAGGAAGAAATGGGCCGCAACAGCTGGATCAATGTTGAAGCCCAGCCCGAGATCATTTTCAGCACGCCGGTCGAACAGCGTTACGACAAGGCGCTGTCGTTGTTGGGTATCGACCCCGCCATGCTCAGTGCCGACGCCGGGCATGCCTGAAATCGGCCTCCGCCCGCAGCCCGCGCTTGGTGGCGCGCACCGTGTTCGCACTTATCTGGCGTTTGACTTCGGCCTGAAGCGCGTTGGCGTCGCCAGCGGAAACACCCTGACGGGCACCGCGCAGCCGCTACGCACGGTCGCCGCCACCGGCGATGCGCGCTTTGCCGCCATCGCCCGGCTGGTCGATGAATGGCAGCCCGATGCCCTGGTCGTCGGTGTGCCCTTTCATCCCGATGGCGCCGAACACGAGAACACCCTGCGTGCGCGCCGCTTCGCCCGCCAACTGCACGGTCGCCTTCGGCTCGATGTACACGAGGTCGACGAGCGCTACACGACCACCGAGGCGCATTCGGAGGGCGCGGGCGATCTCGATGCCGCCTCGGCCGCGCTGATCCTCGAACAGTATCTGCGGAGCGTTTCTTGATGCGAGTCCGGCCATGAGTTCCCTGCATCTCGACGCTGAAGCCCTCTACAACGACTTGCTCACTGGCGTGCGCGGCTTGCTACGGCCGAACACGGTGCTGGTCGGCATCTGGTCGGGCGGTGCCTGGCTGGCCGAGCGCCTGCAGCGCGAACTGGTGCTGGACGGCGAGCACGGCGTGATCTCCAGCGCCTTGCACCGCGACGACTTCAGCTCGCGCGGCATGACAGCGGGTGCCGATCACACTCGCCTGCCGTTCGAGATCGAGGGCCGTCACATCGTGCTGGTCGATGACGTGCTGTTCACCGGCCGCACGATCCGCGCCGTTGTCAATGAATTGTTTGATTTCGGCCGGCCGGCCAGCGTGACGCTGGCCGTGCTGGTCGATCGCGGCGGGCGCGAACTGCCGATCGCCGCAGCCTATTCGGCTGCCCGCATCACGCTTCCGGCGCACCAGCGTCTTTCACTGGTGCGCGATGACGCCGGCCGTTTCAGCTTCGACATCCGGGAGCGCACGGTTTGAATTTCAGACACAACCCGCAGCTCAACAAGCACGGCGAGCTGATCCATCTGCTGTCGATCGAAGGCTTGCCGCGTGCGCTGATCCACCAGATCCTCGATACCGCCGGCACCTTTCTGAGCGTCAATGACCGCGAGGTCAAGAAGGTGCCATTGCTGCGCGGCAAGAGCGTCTTCAACCTGTTCTTCGAAAACAGCACCCGCACCCGCACCACCTTCGAGATCGCTGCCAAGCGGTTGAGCGCCGACGTCATCAACCTCGACATCGCGCGCTCGAGCGCCGCCAAGGGCGAGAGCCTGCTCGACACCATCGCGAACCTGAGTGCGATGCACGCCGACATGTTCGTTGTAAGGCACAGCGAGAGCGGTGCACCCTACCTGATTGCGCAGCATTGCGCGCCGCACGTTCACGTGGTGAACGCCGGGGACGGTCGGCATGCGCACCCGACGCAGGGGCTGCTCGACATGTACACGATCCGCCACTTCAAGAAGGACTTCACCAATCTGACGGTGGCAATCGTCGGCGACATCGTCCACTCGCGGGTCGCGCGCTCCGACATCCACGCGCTCACCACGCTGGGCGTGCCCGAGGTTCGTGCGGTCGGCCCGAAGACCCTGGTGCCTGGCGATCTGCGCGAGATGGGTGTGCGGGTGTGCCACGACATGGCCGAGGGTATTCGCGGCGCCGATGTGATCATCATGCTGCGCCTTCAGAACGAGCGTATGAGCGGCGCGATGCTGCCGAGCGCGGGCGAGTTCTTCAAGAACTACGGCCTGACGCAGGAGAAGCTGGCACTTGCCAAACCCGATTGCATCGTGATGCACCCAGGGCCGATCAACCGCGGCGTCGAG
>CANHOE010000028.1 GCA_947462175.1 Burkholderiales bacterium
CTGATCGCTGCAGCGCTCGCCACCACAGGCGCCGCAGCGCTCATCGGCAGGCGCTCCCGGTCGACTGCAGCACCCGACGCCTAAAATCGCCTGCTGCGCTTGCGATCACACTGCTGAGCGTCGCCCCTCCACCTTCACTCACCACCGATGCTGACCTTCCAGCAAATCATCCTGCGTCTGCAGCAGTACTGGGACGCCCAGGGTTGCGCACTGCTGCAGCCCTACGACATGGAAGTCGGCGCCGGCACCAGCCACACCGCCACATTCCTGCGCGCGCTCGGGCCCGAGCCGTGGAAGGCCGCCTACGTGCAGCCCAGCCGCCGCCCGAAGGACGGCCGTTACGGCAACAACCCGTACCGGTTGCAGCACTATTACCAGTACCAGGTGGTGCTGAAGCCCGCGCCCAGCAACATCCTGGAGCTCTACCTCGGCTCGCTCGAAGCGCTGGGCTTTGATCTGAAGACGAATGACGTGCGTTTCGTCGAAGACGATTGGGAGAACCCGACGCTGGGCGCCTGGGGCCTGGGATGGGAGGTCTGGCTCAACGGCATGGAGGTGACGCAGTTCACCTACTTCCAGCAGGTCGGCGGCATCGACTGCCGCCCGATCACCGGCGAGATCACCTACGGCCTGGAGCGGCTGGCGATGTACCTGCAGGGTGTGGACAACGTGTACGACCTGACGTGGACCGTCGGGGCCGATGGCACGCGCATCAGCTACGGCGATGTCTACCTGCAGAACGAGCAGGAGCAAAGCGCCTACAACTTCGAGCACAGCGACGTCGAATTCCTGCTCGGCGCCTTTGGCAGCCACGAAAAACAGGCCAAGCACCTGATCGATTCGCAGCTCGCACTGCCCGCCTACGAACAGGTGCTGAAAGCCGCACACACCTTCAACCTGCTGGATGCGCGCGGCGCGATCAGCGTGACCGAGCGCGCCGCCTACATCGGCCGCATCCGCAACCTGGCGCGTGCCGTGGCCGCGAGCTACCTCGACAGCCGAGAGCGGCTGGGCTTCCCGATGGCGCCGCGCGAGTGGGCCGAGGAAGTGGTCGCCGCGCTGGCGCAACAACGCGACAAGAAAGCGGCCTGACCCCATGACTGTTGCCAATTTGCTGGTGGAACTGTTCGTCGAAGAACTGCCGCCGAAAGCGCTGAAGAAGCTCGGTGAATCATTCGCCCAGGGGCTGATGGACAGCCTGCGGGCGCAAGGTCTGGCCACCGAGCATTCGGCTGTGTCGCCGTTCGCCTCGCCGCGTCGGCTCGCCGCACACATCAGCGCGGTGCTGTCCGCCGCGCCCGACAAGGCCGTGTCGCAGAAGCTGATGCCGGCCAGCGTTGCGCTTGCAGCCGATGGCACGCCAACGCCTGCCCTGCTGAAGAAGCTGGCCAGCTTCGGTGCCGACGCATCGGTGCTGCCGGCGCTGAAACGTCAGATGGACGGCAAGTCCGAGGCCTTGTTCTACGACAGCGTGATGCCGGGGGCGATGCTGGCGCAGGGGCTGCAAAAGGCGCTCGACGAGTCCATCGCCAAGTTGCCGATCCCCAAGGTCATGACCTATCAGCTCGAATCGGGCGCCCAGCCTGGGTGGAACAGCGTGCAGTTCGTCAGGCCAGCGCACGGCCTGGTCGCGCTGCACGGGGCCGACCTGGTGGCGGTATCGGCGCTGGGATTGCACGCGGGACGAGAAACGCACGGCCACCGTTTCGAGGCCGCCTTGGACCCGGTGGTACTGCAGCACGCTGACTGTTACGCAGAGCAGCTGCGCGACCAGGGCGCGGTGATCGCCAGCTTCGCGCAACGCCGTGGTGAGATCGCGCGCCAGTTGCAGCATGCTGCCTCACGACAAGGGCTGACGCCGATCGACGACGACGCGCTGCTGGATGAAGTAACCGCGCTGGTCGAGCGACCCAATGTGCTACTCGGTCGCTTCGAGGAAGCGTTCCTCGAAGTGCCTCAGGAATGCCTGATCCTGACGATGAAGGCGAACCAGAAGTACTTTCCGCTGCTGGATGCGGCGGGGAAGCTGACTAACCAGTTCCTGATCGTCAGCAACATCAGCCCGGCCGACCCGAGCGCGGTGGTCGGTGGCAACGAGCGCGTGGTGCGCCCGCGCTTGGCCGACGCAAAGTTCTTCTTCGACCAGGACCGCAAGAAGACCCTGGCCTCGCGCGTCGACGGCCTGGCAAAGGTGGTTTATCACAACAAGCTGGGCAGCCAGGGCGAGCGCGCCGAACGCGTGCGCGCGATCGGCCACGCCATCGTCAACCAGCTGCGCATGGCCACGCTGCCCTACACCGTGGACGCGCAGGACGAGTTCGCGGTGCTCGACAGCAAGGTGCAGGAAGCTGCGCTGCTGGCCAAGGCCGACCTGCTGACCGACATGGTTGGCGAGTTCCCCGAGCTGCAGGGCATCATGGGCGGCTACTACGCCCGCCACGAAGGCTTGCGCGACGGCGTGGCCATCGCCATCGAAGACCACTACAAGCCCCGCTTCGCCGGCGACGCTTTGCCGCGCAACCACACGGGCACGGTGCTGGCACTGGCCGACAAGCTGGAAACACTGGTTGGCCTGTTCGGTATCGGCCAACTGCCCACGGGGGACAAAGACCCCTTCGCGCTGCGCCGCCACGCACTGGGCGTGATCCGCATCCTGACCGACAAGAACCTGCCGCTCGATCTTCCCGCCCTGCTGCGGGGCGCATTGCCGGCATTCGGCGAGCTGATTTCCGACCCCACCGAAGCGCTGCAAGGCTTCTTCAACGATCGGCTGGCCGTGAGTCTGAGAGACCAGGGCTACAGCGCCCAGGAAGTGGACTCGGTGCTGGCACTGGCGCCGACGCGGCTGGGCGACCTGCCGCGCCGACTGGAAGCGGTGCGCGCCTTTGCTTCCCTGCCAGAAGCTGGGTCGCTGGCGGCCGCCAACAAGCGGGTCAGCAACATCCTGAAGAAGATCGAAGGGGTGACGCCCACCGCTGTCGATGCGTCGCTGTTACGGGAGCCCGCGGAGCAAGCGCTGGCACAAGCGCTGGCCAGCGTGCAGCCCCAGGCCGACACCCTGTTCGACCAGCACGACTACACCGCCTCGTTGCAGGCCCTGGCCGCGCTGAGGGCTCCTGTCGACGCCTTCTTCGAATCGGTGATGGTCAACGCGGAAGACCCCGCACTGCGCGCCAATCGCCTCGGCCTGCTGGCACAGTTGCACGCCGCGATGAACCGCGTCGCCGACCTGTCAAAGCTGGCGACCTGAAATGAAATCTGCCGCATCAACGCCCGCTTTCGGACCGTTGCGCAGGTTCGTTGGCAGCAGGGCTCGGTCTGCGCAAGAGCGCTGCGGCGTGGTGCCGTGTTGCGTTCATGTCCCCCGGGCCGGTTCACCAGCCGCTGGCTTCGGTTCAACTCCCGCCGGCCCTCCTCCTTTACTTCACTCCACACGGCACCCCACCACATCGCTCTGGGCGTCACCGTGGCGGGTGACGGTCGTTGACTGCAACTCTGGCTACTTGCAGAGGATGCCGGGTGACCGGCGCAGCGAAGTAAAGGAGGAGGGCCGGGTCGGTCTTTCGGCAAGCCCTGGGGTGGTGAACCGGCCCGGGGGACATGAGCGAAGCCGGTCACCCGGTAGCCTCAGCTCGCGCAGACCGATGCCTGCGGGCATATCTGAGGCATCGACCGCAACGAGCCAAAGGCGGCGCTTCTCCAGCGGCCGACCGTTTGATGCGTCGCTGGTCGTGCGAAACACGGCGGGAAGCTGAGATGTCCCCAACCTCATTCAATTCGCTCAAGCTCGTCATCCTCGACCGCGACGGCACGATCAATGAAGACCGCGACGACTACGTCAAGTCGCCCGAGGAGTGGGTGCCGCTGCCTGGCGCGCTGGAAGCCATTTCGCGGCTCAACCATGCGGGCTGGCACACGGTGCTGGCGACCAACCAGGCAGGCCTCGGGCGCGGCCTGTTCGACATGGCCTCGCTCAACGAGATCCAGCTGAAGATGAACCATGCGCTGGCGGCGCAAGGCGGTCGCGTCGATGCGGTGTTCTTCTGCCCGCACACGCCAGAGGACGGCTGCGATTGCCGCAAGCCGCAGCCAGGACTGATCCTGCAGATTGCCGAGCGCTTTGGCGTGTCGCTGGACAACACACCGATGGTCGGTGACACCCTGCGTGATCTGCAAGCCGGCATGGCCGCCGGTTGCCCGACGCACCTGGTATTGACCGGCAAGAGCGCCGGCCTCGAAGGCCAGGCACTGTCCGACCTGCTCGATGCAGTACCAGGCACCCGCGTGCACGCTGATCTGGGGGCCTTCGCCGACTGGTGGATCCGCCACCAGCGGCACCAGCGAGGTGGGGCAGGTGAGTCCGATTCCGGCTTCGGGGCATCGCAATGATGAATCGCTTCTTCTGGGCGCTGCGCTCCTATCTGTTTCTGGCCTACATGGCGGTCAGCGTGGTGCCTTGGGCAACGGTCGTGCTGATCGCCTCGATCTTTGCCCGCGGCGACCGGATCTATTGGCTGTGCGCCGGCTGGCTGACACACTCGATTGCCGCTGCGCGCGTGATCTGCGGCGTGCGTCACCGGATGCACGGCGTGGAGAATCTGGCCGAGGCCAACCGGGCGTCTGCCGTGATCGTGCTGCCGAAGCACCAGTCGACCTGGGAGACCTTTGCCTTCCCTGGCCTGATGCCGCACCCGTTGGCCTATGTATTCAAGCGCGAGCTGCTGTACATCCCGTTCTTCGGCTGGGCGATGGCGCGGATGGACATGATCCACATCGACCGCGCCCGGCGCTCGGAAGCCTGGCGGCGCGTGGCCGAGCAGGGCGCGCGTCACATGAAGCACGGCTCGTGGGTGATCATGTTCCCCGAAGGCACACGGGCGGCGCGCGGGCAACAGGAAGAGTACAAATCGGGCGGCACGCGGCTGGCTGTGACCACCGGGGCCTCGGTGTTGCCGATCGCCGTGACCTCGGCGCGCTGCTGGCCGCGCAAGACCTTCACGCTGCGCCCCGGTGTGATCGACGTGTCGGTGGGCCCGCTGCTGTCGTCGGTCGGCAAGCGCCCGGATGCGCTGATGCGTGAGGTCGAAACCTGGATCGAGGCCGAGATGCGACGGCTCGATCCAGAAGCCTATTCAGGCGAGGCCACACGGCCGACCGCGGCAAGCGCCACCATCCCCCCGCAGGATGGCACGGCGACCGAACCGTAGACTTCGCCATCATGGCCGCCCCCCGTCGCTCCGACCCCGCACAGCTGTCGCTGTTCGTCGCGACGGAGCCGACGGCCTCGACACCGATGCGCCCCGCACCGGCCGCCCCCGCAACACCCGCTGAGTCGACACCTGCCACAGGCACTTCCGCGCTCGCACCGGCGGCCTTCCGCCATCCGCAGGCCGCGCGCGAGATCGTGCTGGGCGGACACACCGTGGCCTATGCGCTGAAACGCGTGCGCCGCCGCAGCATCGGTTTCATCGTCGGCACCGAGGGCCTTTGCGTCAATGTGCCGAGCTGGGTCGGGCCCCGCGACATCGAAACGGCGCTGCGCGAGAAAGCAAACTGGATCCTGAGCAAGCTGCACCAGCAGCAAGAGCGTGGCCGCCGCCTGCAATCGGCTCGGGTTGATTGGCGCGACGGCGTCACGATCCCTTTCCTTGGCCAGACGGTGGTCGTCGTGCTCGACGCGCGAGCTGGCATCACGCCGTCGGGCGCCGTGCTCGATGCGGGGGCAGGCGACGGCACACCGCGCCGCCTGCACACCGGGCTGCCCTCCAATGCAACGCCTGAACAGATCCGCGACGCGGTGCAGAGCTGGCTGCAGCGCCAGGCGAAGCGCGTCTTCGCCGAACGCTGCGAACACTACGCCGCCCAACTCGGTGTGCGCTACCGCCAGCTCAGTCTGTCGTCGGCACAGACTCGCTGGGGCAGCGCCAGCGCCGATGGGTCGATCCGCCTGAGCTGGCGGCTGATCCATTTCGGGCTGTCGACGATCGACTACGTCGTCGCGCACGAACTGGCTCACCTGCGCGAGATGAACCACAGCCCGCGCTTCTGGGACGTGGTGAGATCGGTCGTGCCGGACTACCAGCGCACCCGCGAGGTGCTGAAAACCGACGTGCTGCCGGTGTTCGAGTGATGTCTACCCGTCAAGCAGGGGTCTGCGAAAAGCGATAGACGCCCTGCTCGCATTGCCGCCGCAAGCGCCCCTCGTGCCACAAGGCGTTCAAGTGCGCGATCGACTCGCCCATCGCGAAGGTGGTCTGGTGCAGATCGAGGGGGCGCCTGAACAGCACGGGCAGCAAGTCCGCGGCGGTGCGCGGCTCGATTGCGCAAGCGGCCATCACATCGGCCAGGCGATCGGCGTGGTGTCGCTGAAGCTGATCGATGCGGGCATGCAGGCCGCGAAACGGCTTGCCATGCGAGGGAAGCACCAGCGTGTCGGCGGGCAGCGAGCGCAGGCGCTCCAGCGAGCCCAGGAACAGCGCGAGCGGATTGGCTTCGGGTTCGAGATGGTCGACGCTGACGTTGGTCGAGATGCGCGGCAGCAGCATGTCGCCAGCCAACAGCACGCCCAGCGCCGGGCTGTGCAACGCGATGTGCTCCGGCGCGTGACCATAGCCTGCAAGGCAGTGCCACGCGTGGCGGCCACTCGACTGTGCACTGCCGATGTCCAGCACGCCACCGTCCATCAGGCGCCGGTAAGTCGCAGGTACCTGGGGCACCATGCTCGCGTAGTAGCGAGCGCGGGCGCGAATCTGCGCCAGCGCCTGAGCGTCGGCCAGCCCGTGCGACGCCACGAACGCTGCGGCTGCATCGCCGCCCATGGCGGTGTCGGCGCGGCTGCCCAAGCGTGCCGCAGCAAAGTCGGTGGCGCTCATCCACAAGCGGCACTCGAAGCCATCGTCGATCGCCGAAGCGGGGCGACTCCAGCGCTGGGTCAGCCAGTGCGCCAAGCCGACGTGGTCCGGATGCATGTGGGTCACCAGCACGCGCAGCACCGGCAGGCCGTCAAGCTGCGTGGCCATCACCTGTTCCCAGGCGGCGCGGGTGGTCTCGTCCGCAATGCCGCAATCGACCACCGTCCAGCCCTGCAGCGATCCGTCGGGGCCTTCGATCTGATCGCGCAACAGCCACAGGTTGACGTGGTTCAAAGCAAAGGGCAGCGGCATGCGCAACCAGCGCACGCCGGGAGCCACCGCGATGGTGTGAGCCAGGTCGGGCAGCGTGTCGACCCAGGGGTAGTCCGGTTCTTGCAGCAGCTGATTCGTATCGGTCACAGGCGGGCTCATGGCGTTGGATCGGGTGTCGTTCGGTCGATAGACTTGAGGCTTACTAGTGTCGTCAACTTATGACCAGCGAACTGAACGAACTCTTTGAGAGCAACCGGATGTGGGCGCGTGCCACGGAAGCACGAACGCCCGGTTTCTTCACCAACTTGCTGAATCAGCAAGCGCCCCAGTACCTGTGGATTGGCTGCGCCGACAGCCGCGTGCCGGCCAACGAACTGGTCGGGCTGGCGCCGGGCGAGTTATTCGTGCACCGCAATGTCGCCAATGTGGTCGCACATTCCGATCTGAATTGCCTGTCCGTGGTGCAGTACGCGACCGACATGCTGCGGGTGGGCCACATCATCATCGTCGGCCATTCGGGCTGCGGCGGGGTCGCAGCCTCGCTGCACAACCTGCGGGTCGGCATCGCCGACAACTGGATTCGCCATGTGCAGGATGTGCGCAACCAGCACCAGGACTGGCTGGAGACGGTCGAGGAAGCGCAGCGCGTAGACGCCCTGTGCGAGTTGAACGTGATCGAGCAAGCCCGCAATGTCTGCCAGACCACGGTGGTTCAGGATGCCTGGGCGCGCGGGCAGGAGCTGGTGGTGCACGGCTGGTTCTACGGCCTGCACAACGGCCTGCTGGAGGATCTGAAAATGACGGTTTCCGGGCCCGAGCACATGCGTGAGGCGTACGAGCTGGCGTTGGCCGCAGTTCATGCGCGACGCAGTCCGGCAGGGCAGGCTGCCAGCAAAGGCCCGGCTTGATGTCTGCCATGGCCTTCCCGGTGGCGCTGACGGATCCGCAGGCTCTCGACCTGGCGAAGGCGATGCTGGACGGTTTCAACCGCCACTACCGCCTGTTCCGCAAGGCGAGCGCTGCGGCGAAGCAGCGTTTCGAGGCGGCCGACTGGCACGGTCAGCAGCGGGCACAGCGTGAGCGCATCGAGTTCTACGACAGGCGTGTCGACGAGGCTGCCGAGCGCCTGCAGTCCGAGTTCAAGGCCGGCGAGCTCAGTGGCGAGCTGTCACAGCAGTTCAAACTGCACTACGTCGGCATGCTGATCAACCACCATCAGCCCGAACTGGCGGAGACATTCTTCAACTCGGTCACCACGAAGGTCCTGCACCGCAGGTACTTCAACAACGATTTCATCTTTGTGCGCCCGGCGGTGTCCACTGAGTACATCGAAGTCGACGACCCAGCGTCGAGCCCGACCTTCCACGCCTATTACCCGACCAAGGACACGCTGCGCGAGGTGTGGCGGTGCATCGTTGAGCATTTCGACTTGAAGCGCCCCTTCGAAGACCTCGATCGTGACCTCGATCATGTCCTGGCCGCGGTGAAAGCCGAGCTGGGCGACTACCGACCGCGGGCCAATTTCCAGATCCAGGTTCTGAGCTCGCTGTTCTTTCGCAACAAGGGCGCGTACCTGGTCGGCAAAGTGATCAACGGCTACCGGGAGCTGCCGTTCGCGCTGCCGATCCTGCACACCGACGCTGGTCAGCTCGCCATCGACACGGCGCTCTTCGGCGAGGATGAAATGCTGCTGCTGTTCAGCTTCGCGCGCGCGTACTTCATGGTGGACATGGAAGTGCCCTCGGCCTATGTGCAATTCCTGCGCACGCTGATGCCACGCAAGCCGCGCAGCGAGATCTACAGCGCCATCGGCCTGCAGAAGCAGGGCAAGAACCTGTTCTACAGGGACTTCCTCGCGCACCTGCGGCACTCGTCGGACCAATTCCGCATCGCGCCCGGCATCAAGGGCATGGTGATGCTGGTGTTCGACCTGCCATCGTTTCCGTATGTCTTCAAGGTCATCAAGGACTTCTACCCGCCACCGAAGGACACCACGCGCGAGCTGATCAAGTCCAAGTACCTGTTGGTCAAGCAACATGATCGCGTGGGTCGCATGGCCGACACGCTGGAGTACAGCAACGTTGCCTTCCCACGCGCTCGCTTCGATGATCAACTGGTGGCCGAGTTGCAGAAGTTCTGTCCCAGCCTGCTCGAGGAAGACGGCAGCGAGCTGGTGATCCGACATGCCTACATCGAGCGGCGCATGATTCCGCTGAACATCTACCTCCAGGAGGCCGCGCCCGAGCAGATCGAGCAGGCAGTGATCGAGTACGGAAACGCGATCAAGGATCTGGTGGCGGCCAACATCTTCCCCGGTGACATGCTGTGGAAGAACTTCGGTGTCACGCGCCATGGCAAGGTGGTGTTCTACGACTACGATGAGATCGAGTACATCACCGACTGCAACTTCCGTCGCGTACCCACCCCGCGCAACGAGGAGGACGAGATGTCCGGCGAGGTCTGGTACCACGTCGGCCCGAAGGACGTGTTCCCCGAGACCTTCGGCCCGTTTCTGCTCGGCAACGCGAAAGTGCGTGATGTGTTCATGAAACACCATGCCGACTTGCTGGACGCCACTTTCTGGCAGGAGCACAAGGACCGCATCCTGGCCGGCCACGTGCATGACGTCTTCCCCTACGAACCCGCCAAGCGCTTCGAGCACCAACGACCCGCCATTGCCCGTGCAAACTGATTCCCAGGGCAACCAATGAAGATGAATCCAAAGATCCCTATGGTCTTGGTGGGCGAGAAGCTTTCCAGGGTGGTGCGCTACTCACGCGAGGACATCGCGCTGTTCGCTCGCCTGAGCGGCGACGAGAACCCCTTGCACACCGATGCCGCTGTGGCGCAGCGGGCGCGCTTCGGCGAGATCATCGCCAGCGGTCAGCACACCAGCGCCCACCTGATAGGCATGCTGGCCACTTACTTTTCGCGCGATGACGATGGCATCCGCCGCGAGATGTTGTGCCTGAATATGAACTTCGCTTTCAAGACCCCGGTGTTTGCCGATCAGGAGATCACGCTGCAGTGGCGTGTGTCCAGCGTCGAGCCCAAGGAGAAGCTGCACGGCCTGCTGGTGCATCTGGACGGCGCCGCCTCCATAGGCCACGGCAAGCCAGCATTGATCGCGCGAGGCACCATCCTCGTGAAGGAGCTCGCTGCGTGAGCGCATTCCACTCCAGCGTGCGGCGGTCGTGCCCAAGCTCGTGAGATCGCTGCCCCTCGATCGACTGCTGCGTGCATGGTTGCTGTCGGACGGATCGCTCAGCCAGCGGCTGTCGCAGTCCTTCGGTGGCTTCAAGGTGCAAGTGCTCGGCCAAGGCACAGCACCGACCACGGATGACGAGTTGCATCTGCTTCGAAGGCACGGAATGGGAAGTTGCCGCCTACAACGCTGCCATGTGCGCGAGGTGGTGTTGTGGGGAGACGGGCGACCACTCGTCCACGCGCGCTCGGTTCTGCCGGCAGTACAGGCCCGGTTGACCTGGCGAGCCCTGCGCGGGCTGGGCCAGCGGCCGCTGGCCGACCTGCTGTTCGGGCTGCGCGCTGCAAATTGCGCACGACTGGGCGGCCGGCACATGGCCCCGCTGCAAGCGCGCCGGCTCGGCGCCCGACTGGGTTGGGGAAAACCTCCTTTGTGGTGTCGCCGTTCGGTGTTCACCCGCCGTGGCGTACCGTTGCTGGTCACAGAATGGTTCGCGCCAGTGGTGCGTGATCATGCGCCGGGCATCAACACCAAGCCAGGGAAACCCCGCCGCGTGAGTCGGCGTTGACGATGACAATGCCGCCGCTCGACACACCCCATTTTCTGGCGATCACCGCCGCAGTCAACACCTCACCGGAGCCGTTTTCGAACGTCGGAATGTCACTGCTCGGCGACGCGGGTGACCCGCTGGCGCAGTACCTCCGTGCAGTGCAATTGATAGACGGTGATACGCGCCGGTGACGTCGCGCACAATCCCGCGAAAGCCAATGCGCTCATCAGCCTTGGCGTCACGCCATGAACTTGCCTCCATTGCCCAGCGCCCACTTCTGCCTCCCGAGCCCTTGCGTGGGGCTGTGTCGCATGGATGCGGCAAACCGCTGGTGCGAGGGCTGCCTGCGCAGCATCGACGAGATTGCCGGTTGGAGCAAGATGGCCGATCGAGAGAAGCTCAGCGTGTGGACGCAGCTGCCGCAACGGCGCAACGAGCTGCCAAACCCAAAGACAGCGCCGCTGGCTGACGCCTGACGCCACCATACGGGCACGCCACCGCAGATCAAATGCGGCAATTGGCAGCGAATTCCACAATGAGAAACGAAAGTCTCGGGTTTCTGCTGATCTTGTAAGTCTGAGTTCAGCGCCGCGTCAGGACGCGGTCAGAGCGCTTGACCATGATCCGTTCAAGCGTCGCCTATCGCCGGTGATGCCATCACAACGGAGACAACCAACATGGCAACAGCAACCAGCAAAGCCATCGGCGCGCGGCCCACACCGCAACCGATGACGGCCGAAGAGCGCAAGGTCATCTTTGCCTCGAGCCTCGGCACGGTGTTCGAGTGGTACGACTTTTACCTGTACGGCTCACTCGCAGCCATCATCGCGAAGCAGTTCTTCAGCGGTCTCGATGCCGGTGCGGCGTTCATCTTCGCGCTGCTGGCCTTCGCCGCAGGTTTCATCGTGCGACCGTTCGGCGCGCTGGTCTTCGGTCGCCTCGGCGACATGATCGGCCGCAAATACACCTTCCTGGTCACGATCCTGATCATGGGCCTGTCGACCTTCATCGTCGGCATCTTGCCCAACTACGCGTCCATCGGCTGGGCCGCGCCGGTGATCCTGATCGTGCTGCGCATGCTGCAAGGTCTGGCACTCGGCGGTGAGTACGGTGGTGCTGCCACCTACGTGGCTGAACACGCGCCCCACGGCAAGCGTGGCGCTTACACCTCGTGGATTCAGACCACCGCGACGATGGGCCTGTTCCTGAGCCTGATGGTCATCCTGGGCACACGCTGGGTGCTGGGAGGCGGCGCTTTCACCAAGGAAGGCGAAGCACTGTTCGCCGACTGGGGATGGCGCATTCCGTTCATCGTGTCGATCGCCCTGCTGGGCATCAGCGTGTGGATTCGCCTGTCGATGAACGAGTCGCCCGCCTTCAAGAAAATGAAGGAAGAAGGCAAGACCTCGAAGGCGCCGCTGACCGAATCCTTCGGTGAGTGGAAAAACCTGAAGATCGTGATCCTGGCGCTGGTCGGCCTGACAGCTGGTCAGGCGGTCGTCTGGTACACCGGCCAGTTCTATGCGCTGTTCTTCCTGACGCAGGCACTGAAGGTGGATGGGCCCACGGCCAACATCCTGATCGCGGTGTCGCTGCTGATCGGCACGCCGTTCTTCCTGATCTTCGGCATGCTGTCGGACAAGATCGGCCGCAAGCCCATCATCATGGCCGGTTGCCTGATCGCTGCGCTGACCTACTTCCCGTTGTTCAACGCGCTGACCTCGGCAGCCAACCCTGATCTCGCCAAGGCGCAGAAGGAAGTCCCGGTGACGATCGTTGTCGATCCGGCGCAGTGTTCATTCCAGGGCAGCCCGATCGCTCGTGAGGTGAACTTCCACACCTCCTGCGACATCGCCAAGCGCACGCTGGCACAGGCTGCAGTGAACTACGAGATCGTCGAAGCACCAGCGGGCACGATCGCGAGCGTCAAGCTGGGCGGCACCGAGATCCCATCGCTGAACGCCACGCTGACGCCTGACGGCAACTCGTTCGAGGCCGACAGCAAGGCCGGCATTGCCGCGTTCAAGAAGAGCGTCGCCGAGGCCACCAAGGCCGCGGGCTACCCGGCTGCTGCCGACCCCGAGAAGGTCAACAAGCCACTGGTAGTGCTGATCCTCGTGATCCTGGTGATCTACGTGACCATGGTGTATGGCCCGATCGCTGCGATGCTGGTCGAGATGTTCCCGACCCGTATCCGCTACACGTCGATGAGCCTGCCGTATCACATCGGTAATGGCTGGTTCGGTGGCCTCTTGCCGACCATCGCCTTCGGCATCGTGGCGCAGACCGGCAACATCTACAACGGCCTGTGGTACCCGATCATCATCGCCAGCGCGACCTTCGTGATCGGCATGCTGTTCATCAAGGAAACCAAGGACGTGGACATCTACGCGCAGGATTGATCTTCAGCGCTTGAAACCACCAAGCCGCCGGGTCGCAAGACTTGGCGGCTTTTTTGTCGGGCGCGCTGCAGTTGCCATTTGATCCTTTGCTTCGGGATCGGGAGAGCTGCGATAGGCCGCTGTGTTGCGTTCATGTCCTCCGGGCCGGTTCACCAACCGCTCTACTGGGCTCAAGTCGCGTCGGCCCTCCCCCTTTACTTCACTCCACACAGCGACCTATCGCAGCTCTCTTGCCACCACCGAGGCAATCGTCTGGGGCTCAGGCCCTCGCGTGCGAGACCGGTGCCTGCTGGCGAGGGCGTGGGGTGACCGGCGCAGCGAAGTAAAGGAGGAAGGCCGGATCGGTCTCACCTGAAACGTTCGAGCGGTGACCCGGCCTGGGGGACATGAGCGGAGCCGGTCACCCCGCGCCCTCGCCAGCACTGCGCA
>CANHOE010000029.1 GCA_947462175.1 Burkholderiales bacterium
AGGGCGTGATCCTGCGCAGGCTGTCGCGGTCCACCCCGAGCCAGCTCAGTTGGGCCACGCTGCGCGGCAGCAGCGGCGGCGTCGCTGAACGGCCTTCGACGCCGGGCCGTGTGACCGCATCGCGCAGTCCGCCTGCCAGCCGGTCGGCGAGGTCGCGCGCCACGCCGATCGACTCGAACAGGCGCCGGGCTGCCGCCAGCTCCGCCGGTACCACCTTGCCGTCGCTACCGACCAGATTTCGCAGGTTGTAACGCGCCTGTGCGTCGGTGATCTGACCCGAGAGGAAGGCTTCGGGGCCGTCGTCCGTGTTGTTCTTGTCGGCGGCGAGAAAGCTGGACAGACGTGCCTCGGCCAGTGGCGTGGCCCAGGGTTCGCTGAGTGTGGTCGCGCCGCCGGATTTGGCATCTTCTCGCAGGATCAGCCGCGCCCAGTCGAGCGCGCCGGACAGTATCCAGGCCGACTGGGTGCGCGCTCGCTCGGCACTTTCGACTTGCACCGCACGCCACTGCTGCCAGACCATCGCCGAGGCCAGGCTGCTGACCAGCACGACGATCAGCATGGCCGTCAACAGCGCGGCGCCGCGCTGATGTTGCCGGCGTCCAGAGGCGCTCACAGCGGCTGCGGCCCAAAGGCGACGTCGCGCGTCAGCACGCCGTCGTAACCCGTGCCGCCAGCAAAGGTCAGCACCAGTCGCAGGCCGGATGGCAGCACCGTTCGAGCCGCCGGTGGGGCGCCGCTCGCGCCGCCAGCGGGAGGTGCAGCGGCCACCACATTGCCGCTGGACTGGCAATTGCTCCAGGCGTTGCCACGGTAGCAATAAAGCTGCACCTGCGATACCCCGTCCAGCGTGCGCAGCAGCGCGGGGTCGTTGCTCTGCAGCAATTGGCTGCGCAGCCAGCTGTCCTGCAAACCGGCGCTGCCGATCACCGATGGCCCTGCCCAGCGCGTCCATTGCAAAGTGCCACCGTCTGGGTCGACCGCACCGGTGGCCGGGGTCAGCGCCCAGGCAACCAGTTGCACGCCGTCTTCGGTGCGGCGCGTCAGCCGCAAGGTCTTGCCGTCGTAGCTGAGCGCAGGCACCGCATCGGTTTCCTGCAGCGAGGCCAGATCCTGCTCCCACTGCGCGAGCACCGTGCCCAGGCGCAGCGTGTGGTCCAGCCTTGCCTGGCTGGCATCGCGGGTGCGCACGATGCCGTCGATGCCCTGCCAGCCCATCAGCGCCAGCGTCGCCATGATCCCCAGCGCCACCAGCACCTCGACCAGCGTGAAGCCGCGAACGGTCCCGTGAGTTCTGGTGCCGCGGGCCATGGTCATTGGTTTGGCAGGATGGCCGACAAGGTCAGCAGCGGTTCGCCAGCGCCATTGGCCATGCGCGCCTCGACTCGCCTGAAGTTCGGGTTCGGCGTAGGCGCCACCTTCAGCGTGCCAGCGTAGGCATGGCCGAGCTGCTCGCAGCTGAAGTTGGATTCACCGACGTCAGGAAACACCCTCGCCAGCTTCAAGCCGGTCAGGTGGTTGTCGGCACACCATTGCGCCTCGCTGATCTCGGCCAGACGCTGGGCGTTGTTCAGCAAGGCGCCAGCGGCCTTGATGCCTGCTGCGAGTGTCACCGCGACGATGACCAACGCGACCAGCACCTCAATCAGCGTGAATCCAGCGAGTTCGCGTCGCGAGCAACCGTTGGAGCGCTCGACGCGGTGGGTTCGTGTTGCGCGACAAGACTTCAACGCGGCCCCGATGGGAGTTCATCGCTGGAAACGACGAAGGGTCCCAGGCCATCGGTGGACAGCGTCAGCCGGCTGTCGTCCAGGCGCAGCGTGATGCGCTGCGCACCGATCAGTGGCTCCGGACCCAGCACGACATCGGGCGCACCGATCACGCTGGCGGTGACGCCTTCAGTGAGCCAACGCCGCGGCAAGCCGGCGGATGCGGGCAGGCCGACGAAAGTGAAGTCGGCCGAGGCCATGCCCGCCTCCAGACGGTCAGCGTTGATCGATCTGGGCAGCCAGTGCACGGCCAGACCTGACGCTCGGGCTTCGGTGCGGGCCGATTCAAACAGCGCAGCCAGTCGCGCCCCCTCTTTCTCCAGCAGCGTGTCCGACGGATCGCGCAAGGCCAGACTCACGACCGCCGAGGCCAGCGCGATCATCGCCACCACCACCATCAACTCGATCAGCGTGAAGCCCTCACAACGCCGGCTCGACAGCCGGCCCGCGGGGCTTTCCGGCGTCACCGGCTCACTGCCAGGAGCCGACGTCAGCGTCGTTGCCTTCACCGCCGACCACACCGTCGGCGCCCAGGCTGTAGACGTCGATCTCGCCCTTCACACCGGGATTCGCGAATTGGTAGGGCCTGCCCCAAGGGTCGTTTGGCAGCTTGTCCAGGTAGGGCTTCCAGTTGGGTGGGATGGCGCCGGCGGTGGGTTTGGCCACCAGCGCCTTCAGACCTTGCTCCGCGGTGGGAAATCGCTGGTTGTCGAGTTTGTAGAGCTTCAGCGCCTGGATGAGGTTGTTCACGTCGGTGCGGGCCGCTGTGACGCGTGCGTCGTCGGCGCGGTTCAGCACGTTCGGCACGATCAGCGCGGCCAGCACGCCGATGATGACCAGCACCACCATCAGCTCGATCAGGGTGAAGCCGCCGGTGCGGTCTTTGCGAACTCGCCACGCCCTGAGCCCCGAAGGAGCATTTGAGCGAGGCACAAAACCAGTCATTGACATGTCGCCATCCTGGCCGCGGCCCGAATGCGCGGCTGTCGCGCCGCATGATAATCGTCGCATGTTGTCCCGTTCGGTCGCATTCCTCGTTTGGGCGCTGGTCGCCGGAAGCTGCGTGTTCTGGGGCGCCCGCCTGCTGGCGAGGCCGGCTGACACCTCGGCAATGGTGGTGGCAATGGACCCTGGTATCCCGGCGAACGCCGATGTGTCGAGGCTGCTCGGTGCCGCGCCACAAGCCGAACAGGTGTCTGTCGAGGTCGCTCCGCAGATCAGCAGCCGCTTCCGCTTGACCGGTGTCGTCGCGCCCAAGCAACCCAGCGAAGAGGGCTTGGCGCTGATCTCGGTGGATGGGAATCCGCCACGTGTCTATCGGGTCGGCGCGGCGATCGATGGCGACTTGCTGCTGCGCGAGGTCAGCCTGCGCACCGCCACGGTGGCTTCGTCGCGTAACGGCAGCGACGCAGGCACTGCGTTTGTGTTGGAACTTCCGCCGCTCACCTTTGCCGCGACAGGTGTCTTGCCTCAAGGCGGATTCACCATCCCGCAATTCGCGCCTCCTGCTGCCCCGGGCGTGCCGGAGCGGGATCCAGTCAGCAACTTCGCGCCCCCCGCGGCAGGCCAGATGCGCCGCTGAACTGGCGGAGCGCGTCTCAGGCGATCAGTTGATTGCACCGGGCTGGCTCGGACCCGGATCTTCGCCCTCGGCGAGTTCGGTAAGCAAGGCGGCCGCGCTGCGGACCAGCGGCCAAGCCAGTGTGGCACCGGTGCCATCGGTGCTGTCCATGCCCAATTCCAGCATCGCCGTCGCCTGGAACAGGCCCAATGCGCGGTCCAGCCCGCGGTGGTCATGGCTGCGGCAGAACACGCAGTAATCGACCACCGTCGGCGAGATGTGCGAGCCCACGACCAATGCTGCGCAGGCGGCCAGCCCATCGACCATGATCAGGTGCCGCTTGCCCGCTGCCACCATCATCAGGCCGACCATCATGGCGATCTCGAAGCCGCCGAACGCTGCCAGCACCTCGATCGGATCGACCACGTTCTTGTGCCGGCCTTGCGAGCCCTGCAGCACCACCATCATCGTGGCCAGATCAGCCGGCTTCATCGTTGTGCCCGACAACACGAAGTCGCGCACCGGCACATTGGCCAGCCGCGACAGCACCAGTGCCGACGCCTGCGCCGAGCCGACGCCGACCCCGGCGCACACCACCGCATTGCCTGGCAGTGAATCACCGATTTCCATGCCGGCGCGGATGGCGGCATGCGCCTGTTCGAGAGACATCGCGGCTGTGACGCGCGAATTGCGTGTGCCGTGCGCGATCTTGCGCGACAGCAGCCGCCCGTGCTGCGGCAGCGTCTCGGCAACGCCTGCATCGACCACCGACAACTCCAGTCCCTGGATGCGTGCGAAGACCGACAGCGGCATCTGCGAGGTCAGCAGCGAGTGCACCACCTGCGCGGTCGAATGGCGATCGCCCACGCCGATGCCGTCGACAGCAATGCCGTGATCGGCAGCGAAGACGACCACCTGTGGCGCGTTGAAACGGGGCTTCAGCGTGTTCTGGATCAAGCCCAGTCGCACGGCGAGTGGTTCCAGCTCACCCAACTCTCCGGTGGTTTGGCTTCGCAGCAACAGCTTTTCGCGCAAGGCGACCTCAAGTTCCGCATTGCCGGTCGGCGAAATCAGGTTGTGATAGCTGGTGGCCATGCTCTCAGCAACTCAACGCAGGAAAAGTCGGTAAGCGGCATTGTCGGTCTCGTCGACCCACGGATAGGCGAGTCTGTCGAGAAATTCGCGGAAGGCTTTCTTGTCTTTGCGCGGTACCTGGATGCCGACCAGGATGCGGCCGTAATCGGCGCCCTGATTGCGGTAGTGGAACAGGCTGATGTTCCAGCCCGGGTGGAGGCTGGCGAGGAACTTCATCAGCGCGCCGGGCCGCTCGGGGAAGACAAAGCGATAGAGACGCTCGTCAGCTGCCAGCTCGCTGCGGCCGCCGACCATGTGGCGCAGGTGCAGCTTGGCCAACTCGTCCTTCGTCAGGTCGATCGCCTGGAACCCGTGATGGTTGAATGTGTCGGCCAGCGCAGCCGCTTCGCCCCGCTGGGTGGTGGCGATACCCACGAACACATGCGCATGACGCTCACCCGAGATCCGATAGTTGAATTCAGTGACCGCGCGTGGGCCGATCAACTCGCAGAACTTCTTGAAGCTGCCACGCGCTTCCGGGATCGTCACTGCCAGCAGCGCCTCGCGCTCCTCGCCGACATCGGCCCGCTCGGCGACGAAGCGCAGCCGGTCGAAATTCATGTTCGCCCCGCAAGCGATCGCCACCAGCGTCTGACCCGTGGCGCCATGCTGATCGACATACTGCTTGACCGCGGCCACCGCCATCGCGCCGGCGGGTTCGAGGATGCTGCGGGTGTCCTGGAACACGTCCTTGATGGCGGCGCACACCGCGTCGGTGTCGACGGTCATGAAGCCGTCTACCAGTTCGCGCGTCAGACGAAAGGTCTCGATGCCGACCTGCTTGACCGCTGTGCCGTCGGAAAAAAGCCCCACGTCGGTCAGGATGACACGTTTGCCTGCCTTCACCGAACGGATCATCGCGTCGGAGTCGGTCATCTGCACGCCAATCACCTTGATCTCGGGGCGGACGGCCTTGATGTATGCCGCCACGCCGGAGATCAGGCCGCCGCCCCCGATCGCCACGAACACCGCGTCGATCGGGCCCGGATGCTGGCGCAGGATCTCCATCGCGATGGTGCCTTGCCCGGCGATCACGTCGGGGTCGTCGAATGGGTGCACGAAGGTCAGGCCGAGCTGCTGCTCCAACAGGAGTGCATGCGCATAGGCGTCGGAGTAGCTTTCGCCATGCAGCACGACCTCGCCGCCCAGCGCCTTGACCGCGTCGATCTTCAGCCGTGGGGTGGTGGTGGGCATCACGATCAGTGCCTTGCAGCCGAGCCGGCCGGCGCCGAGCGCAACACCTTGTGCATGGTTGCCCGCCGACGCACAAATGACGCCCCGCTGCAACTGCTCAGGCGTCAGATGCGCCATCTTGTTGTAGGCCCCGCGGAGCTTGAAGCTGAACACCTGCTGGCTGTCCTCACGCTTCAGGAACACCTGGTTGCCGATGCGCAGGCTCAGGCTTTTCGCCAGCTCAAGGGGGGTCTCCACTGCCACGTCGTAGACGCGGGCGGTGAGGATCTTCTGCAAGTAGTCGCCGAGGCCAAGCGACTTGCTGCGAGCGACAGCGCTGCGTTTGCGCGGGGTGTGGGCTGCGAGTGCGGTTCGGCCAGACATGGAGATCTCCTGGAGCGGAAACGCCGCCGGCGCCATCAGCCAACGGGCGCGGATCATACGACGCACGCTCACATAAAAAAGCCCAAGGCATCGCTGCCCTGGGCTGAATCCACCGGAGGGCGGTGGAGGAGACAACTCAGCTAATGCAAGAAATGTTCCGCGACAATGATTGCAATGTAGCGCTGATTTTGCTGCGCTGCAATATATGTCCGGAAGGTCCGGGTGATCTGGCTCAAAAAGGTCGAATATGGAATGCACAGTCAACTGGGTGCCTGCGATGGGCATGGGGTTCGTGGCCGAGACCGGCAGTGGTCATTTGCTGACCATGGATGGCGCGGTCGAAGGCGGCGGGCGCAACCTCGCGCCGCGGCCGATGGAGACGGTGCTGGCGGGTACGGCCGGCTGCACGGCCTACGACGTGGTGCTGATCCTCAAGCGCGGCCGCCACACAGTCAACGGTTGCCAGGTCAAAGTGACGTCCGAGCGCGCCGAGGTGGATCCGAAGGTGTTCACCAAGATCCACCTGCACTTTCTGCTGACAGGTCGCGACTTGCCGACCGCTGCCGTCGAGCGTGCCATTGCGATGTCGCACGACAAATACTGTTCGGCCACCATCATGCTGGCCAAGACCGCCGAGATCACCACCAGCTTCGAGATCGTGCCGGCCTGAGGTCGTTCAGATGTGATGCGCGGTGGTGGTCATCACCTTGGCCACCGCGCGCATCCCCCAGCGTACCGGCGCTGGTAAAGGTGTCGCGCCCGCTTGCAGTGCATCGTTCGCGTGACGCGCCTCATCGGCCTTCATCTGGTGCACGATCGCGCGGGACCGCTGGTCGCCAGCGGGCAGACGGTCAAGATGCTCGTCGAGGTGCTGTTCCACCTGGCGCTCGGTTTCCACCACGAAACCCAGGCTGATTGCGTCACCTGCGCGCCCAGCCAGCCAACCGATCGCGAACGAGCCGGCGTACCACAGCGGGTTCAGCAGGCTGGCGTGGGCGCCCAGTTCGTCGAGGCGTTGCTGCGTCCACGCCAGGTGGTCGGTTTCATCGCGCGCCGCAGCCTGAAAGCGCTGTTGCATCATGCGGTCGGTCGCGGCGAGTGCCTGCCCTTGGTAAAGCGCTTGTGCGCAGATTTCGCCCACATGGTTGACGCGCATCAAGGCCCCCGAGAGCGCTTTCTCGGCGGCAGACAAGTCGGCTGGTCCCAACTGACCACTTGAGGAATGGGCTTCGGGCGTGGGTCGGCCCGCACTCAGTCCGCCAGACAAGGTGCGCAGGGCGTGGTCTGCGGCGGCGATGAAAGCGTCATTCATGCGGGGCTCCGTGTTGTTTTAGAGAAACAACAGTCTTTGAACAGTCACTAAAACTAGCGACAGTTTAAGGACTGCAGCGGAGGTGCGAAGCTCGGGCCGATAACCGGTGTTTTGATCGTGCCGTGTGACGCCACTGCATGAATCGTTCACTGTGTGCGTCCCCGGGATGTTCCATTGGATGTTGCCATATCGCAACGAAAATGGGTTTTGCCGCAGTGCATTAGCTTATGGGCCGTGCCATGGGCGCATCGATGGAATAGCCTTCGGGAATGCACTCATCTGATGCGTGCCATCGATCAACCGATCGACTCGCGATCAGGTCATCGCGAAGTTTTGTTTCAACTGTCAGTTTCGGAGAATCCAGAACATGAATAAGTCACTCTTGGCCCTCGCCGTCCTCGGCGCGTTCACCAGCATCGCTTCGGCGCAATCGTCGGTCACCCTGTACGGCCGCCTTGACCAGGCCGTCGTGTTGCAGGACCCGGGCAGCAAGATCGGTGCTACGGCCAGTGGCAAGAACGGTCAAGCCCTGACCAAGCTGCAAGAAGGCATCCTGGGTGGCTCGCGCATCGGGTTCCGCGGTGTCGAAGACCTGGGTGATGGCATGAAGGCTTTCTTCCAGCTCGAAGCTGGCGTTGCACCGGACTCGGGTTCGGCAGGCGGCTCGACCACGCTGAATTCTTCAGGCAGCTCGTTCTTCAACCGTGGTGCCTACGTGGGTCTGAGCCACGCGGCGTATGGTGAAGTCCGCTTGGGCCGTCAAGAGACCCTGACGCGTGAGAACGCCGTCAAGATCAACGACATCAGCAATGACGGCCAGTTCGCTCTCGCCGAATCCCTCGAGAAGAGCTCAGACGCTGCTGGAAAGGGTTCGCGTCCGCTGTTTCAGAACTTTGGCACGCGTGTGGACAACGCCATTCGGTACACCACGCCGGTCTTCGGTGGCCTGCAAGGCAGCGCCATCATCGGCTTGAGCGAGCGCACCAAGACGTTCAACTCGAACAACGTGTTGACTAACAAAGCAGCGAACTATCGCGGCTTGAGCGTGGTGTACACCGCGGGCCCGTTGGCAGCGGACTTGATCTATGAAGATCTGGCTGGTGGCGTGAGCGGCACCAAAAACGACTACAACAACACCATCACCGCTGGCGGTAGCTACGACTTCGGTATCGTCAAGTTGGCGGCGGCTTACCAGCACACCACCAACCTGGGCGGGCAACTCGAAAAGGTTAGCTATGCCAAGGGTACCGATGTAGATGCCTGGAACATCGGTGTGGCCGTGCCGATCAATGCGTTCACCTTCAAGGCGCAGTACACCGGTTCGAGGCTCGACCCGGCCACCGGCTCCTCACTCGAGCAGAACAAGTACGGCGCTTCGCTTCAGTACGCATTCTCCAAGCGCACGACTGTGTATCTGTCGGCAACCGAGCGTGGTGGTGACCAAAGCGATTACTTCTCGCGTCAAAGCGAGGTCGCTCTCGGTCTGGCTCACACCTTCTGATCGATCGCCGTTTCACGGCGACCGCCATGGTTCAGAAGCCGCCTTCGGGCGGCTTCTTTTTGTGATTAGTCGAAATGTGGATGGGCGGCCAGCGATTCGAATGACACACTTCGCCAGGCGTTGTCACCCCCCAGCCCGTCCAACTGCCTCATGAAAAGCCGGTTGCTCGCAATGACCTGCCTGAGCGCAGCCACGACGGTGAGCGTGGCGCAAAGCAAGGTGGAGCTCTACGGCATTGTTGACGCAGGTGTGACCCAGGTCAGCGGCCTGAAGGGTGGCAGCATCACCCAACTGGCCAGCGGCGTCATGGAGGGCTCGCGCATCGGGCTGCGGGGGCAGGAAGACCTTGGCGATGGTTACCGCGCGATGTTCACGATGGAGAACCGGCTCGAGCTCGATACCGGCGGCATCAGCAATCGGCCACCTTCGCGCAATCAACTGCCCGACCGTGCCACCTATGCGAGCTACCTCCTGCCCTCGCTGCCGACGGTGCAGCAAAGCGCTTTGCAGCCGGTCCTTGACCGGGTTTCCAATGCCCTCGGCACGCAGGTGGGCATCAACGTGCGCAGCGATGGCCCTGCCTTTTTTGACAGGCAAATCTTTGTTGGCCTGGTGACGCCGGTGGGCGCGGTGCTGGCCGGTCGCATGTACACCCCAGGCTATGAGCTGGTGGGTACCTTCGATGCATTGAATGCGCAGTCGTCGCTGGCTTCGGGTCAGATTGCCGCCGTGCCGTATGCCGTCGACATTCGGGTGTCCAATGCGCTGGCCTATCGCGTGCAGACAGACACGATCACCGCGTCACTGATGGTGGGTTTCGGTGAGAAGGCGGTCGACACGGGCCGCTTCGTTGGTGCCATGGCGATGTACCGCAACGAGAGTTTCGGTCTTGGCATCGCCTACAACCAGCGGAACAACGAGAACGGCCAGCGTTCCCTGACCAGCACGGTGGTGGGCGCGCACCTGCAGGTGGGCGCGGGACGCCTTCATGCATCCGCAGCGGCCATTCATGACCGGCACCCGTCGGCTGTATCGGGCATTGCTGCGCAGATCACAACGCTGGTGGGCCCCACTCTGGCGAGCCTGATCCAGGAGGCTTACACCGATGCAGTCCGACAGGACGCGGTCTTGTGGCACCTGGGTTATCGACACCGCGCCGGAGCGGCCACCTTCTACGCGGCTTACAACAAGTACAACGACTTGCGCGCGGCGAACGCAGACGTGGCGTCCTACGGCGTGGCCTGCAGTTACGCGCTGTCCAAGCGCACCGACGTGAGCGCGGTGGTCACACACTTCAACAACACCGGGCTGGGTCAAGCTGCGCCCGGTGGCGGCGGCTATCTGGGCGGTGTGACCGCTCGCGCTGGGGCAGATTCGACCAGTCTCGCTCTCGGAGTTCGTCATCGGTTCTGACCCGGCTCGGCTGCGAGCTGCGCGCCGCTGGTGGTGGCTCGCGGCCATTGCGCTGGGAACGCTGACCCTCGCGGCGTGCCGCTCCACCGCTGAGCTGAAGCCGCGGGAAAGCGCTCAGCTCAGTGCGGCCGATTGGGAAACCACCCCCTTGCCGACCAAGCGCCCGACGCGTTACACGCCCCAGGTGATCGATGGCCGCTCAGTCATCCAGGCCGATGCCGACAGCGCCGTCAGCCTGTACCGCCGGCGCGTGCATGTCGCCCCGGGCGAGCTCGGGCGCCTGTCGTTTTCATGGATGGTGCCGGAGCTGATGGGCACGGCTGATCTGAGTCGCAGCGAGGCCGAGGACGCACCGGTCCGTGTGGTGCTGGCTTTCGATGGGGATCGCAGCAAACTCTCGTACAAGAACCGTCTGCTGTCGGATCTGCTCGAAGCCGTGATGGGCGAGGAGCCGCCGTATGCGACCCTGATGTATGTATGGGACAACCGCGCGCCGCTCGAATCGGTGATCATCGCCAACCGCACTGACCGAATCCGCAAGATCGTTGTCGATTCGGGGCCGACTCAGAAGGCGATCTGGCGACTGCATGAGCGCGACATTGCCAGCGACTACAAGCGAGCCTTCGCAGAGGATCCTGGCGCCTTGATCTCGATTGCCCTGATGACCGACAGCGACAACACCCGCAGCACGACGCGGGCTTACTACGGCGAGGTTCGCTTGGTCGGGGCGAACGGTCAGCCGCAGTAGGCGAGCTGCCAGCGCTCCATGGGTGTCTTCGTGGTTCGGCGCCTCGCGCAGGCGGTGCTGGTGATGCTGACGGTGGCGCTGGTCTCCTTCGCGCTATTCCAGTTCGTCGGCGACCCGGTGACGAATCTGCTGGGCCAGGACGCCACGCCGCAACAGCGCGAGCAGTTGCGCCATGACCTCGGTCTCGATCGCAGCGTAGCGGCGCAGTTCTTCGGATTTGTGGACAACGCAGCTCAGGGCGACTTCGGGATCAGCCTCCGCCAGGGCCGCCAAGTGTCGGCGCTGATCGCCGAGCGCCTCCCGGCCACGCTCGAGCTGTCGCTGGTCGCCGCGGTGCTGGCGCTGGCGCTGGGCATTCCGCTGGGTGTGTATGCCGCGCTGCGACGCGGTCGCTGGGACGCACAACTGTTGATGGGCGTCTCGCTGATCGGCGTGTCGCTGCCCACTTTCCTCATCGGCATCGGCCTGATCGGCGTGTTCTCGGTCGCGCTGAACTGGCTGCCCAGCTTCGGTCGCGGCGAGGTGGTGCAGCTCGGCGTGTGGAGCACCGGGCTGCTGACGGCCGACGGCTGGCGGCACCTGATCCTGCCCGCGGTGACGCTGGCGGTCTTCCAGCTGACACTGATCATGCGGCTGGTGCGCGCTGAGATGATCGAGGTGCTGCGCGCCGACTACATCCGATTCGCACGCGCCCGTGGGCTGACGAACCGGGCGATTCATTTCCGCCACGCACTGAAGAACACGCTGGTGCCCGTCCTCACCATCACCGGGTTGCAATTGGGTTCATTGATCGCCTTTGCCATCATCACCGAGACGGTGTTCCAGTGGCCCGGCATGGGGCTGCTGTTCATCCAGGCGGTGCAGTTCGCCGACATCCCGGTGATGGCTGCCTACCTGTGCCTGATCGCACTGATCTTCGTCGTCATCAACCTCGCGGTCGACCTGCTTTACTTCGCAGTCGATCCGCGCCTGCGCATCGACAGGGCTGCCGATGCGGTTTGATCTGTGGCGCGTGGCTGTGTTGCTGATGGCCTTGGCTTCGGGTGCTGCGCAGGCGGTCACGCTGCGTGTGGCGAATCAGGGCGACGCCCAGGCGATGGACCCGCACGCGCTGAACGAGGCACTGCAGCTGTCGCTGCTCGGCAATGTCTACGAGCCGCTGGTCGGGCGCGACCAGAAGTTGGCATTGACGCCCGCGCTTGCGACCCGCTGGTCGCCCACCTCGCCCACGGTCTGGCGCTTCGAGTTGCGGCGTGGCGTGCGCTTCCACGACGGCACACTACTCACCGCGGCCGACGTGGTGTTCAGCTTCCAGCGTGCGGCGGGTGAGGGCTCGGACATGCGCAGCTACACGGCTTCGATCAAGGCCGTGCGCGCGGTAGCAGGCAAGAGTGGCGACGATGCGATCGAAATCGAGACGACCATGCCGTTCTCGATCCTCCCGGACGTGATTTCGAACGTCTACATCATGAGCCGCACGTGGTGCGAGGCGAACCAGGCGACGCGGCCGGTCGATCGCCGCAAGGGCATCGAGAACGCCGCCAGCTTCAAGGCCAATGGCACCGGCCCGTTCCAGCTGAAGGAGCGACAGCCCGGCACACGCACGGTGCTCACCCGCTTTGCTGGCTATTGGGCGCCACTGCCCACCAACGTGACCGAGGTGGTTTTCACGCCGATCGGCAATGACGCCACGCGGGTGGCTGCGTTGCTCAGCGGCGAGATCGATCTGATGGAGCCGGTGCCGCTGCAGGACATCGAGCGACTGAAGGTCAACCCCGCGCTGAGGGTGCTGCAAGGCCCGGAGTTGCGCACGATCTTTCTCGGCATGGACCAGCAGCGCGACGAACTGCTGTATTCCGACGTGAAAGGCAAGAACCCGTTCAAGGACCGCCGTGTGCGCCAGGCGTTCTACCAAGCCATCGACATCGAGGCGATCCGCACCCGGGTGATGCGCGGCGCCGCCACGCCCGCCGCCTTGATGCTGGGCCCGGGCGTCAACGGTTATCCCGCCGACCTGGACCGCCGCCTGCCCTACGACCCTGCCGCAGCGAAGCGCCTGCTGGCCGAGGCAGGTTTTCCATCTGGCTTCAAGGTGGGCATGAACTGCCCGAACGACCGCTATGTGAATGACGCCAAGATCTGCCAGGCGGTGGCGGCGAACCTGGCGCGCATCGGTGTGCGCATCCAGCTGCAGGCCGAAGCCAAGGTCACCTACTTCCCGAAGATCCTGCGCCGCCAGACCAGCTTCTACCTGCTCGGCTGGACGCCTGGCACCTACGACGCCCACGATGTGTTGAGCGCGCTGCTTGCCACGCCGAACGAACAAGGGCAGGGCCAGTTCAACCTGGGCTCGTACAGCAACGCCCGAGTCGATGCGCTGACTGCTGCGGTGCAAAGCGAGACCGAAACAGCGCGTCGCAACGCACTGGTCCGCGAGGCGATGGAGCTGCATGCGAAAGACATCGGCCACATCCCTCTGCACCAGCAGGCGCTCGCCTGGGGCATGAAGAAGAACATCGAACTGGTGCAACCCCCCGACAACATGATGCCGTTCAAGTGGGTGGTGGTGAAGTGAGCGCAATGTGAGCCAGGCCGCCGCATCACTGGGCACTCTGCGCCGCTTCTTTGCGGGTGACCTGTGGCACAGCTTCACC
>CANHOE010000030.1 GCA_947462175.1 Burkholderiales bacterium
CTTCGGCTGTACTACTACCGCTCGATCGACGACGAACCACGCGTCCCGTTCGACGAGTTCGTGCTGTTTCAGGATGAGTGGCTGGTGGTGGCCGACAAGCCGCATTTCCTGCCCGTCACGCCAGGCGGCAAATATCTTCAGGAAACGCTGCTGGTGCGCCTGAAGCGCCGGCTGGGCATCGATACGCTGGCCCCGCTACACCGGCTCGACCGCGAGACCGCCGGCGTCGTCGTGTTCGCGGTACGGCCCGAGACGCGTGGCGCATACCAGGCCTTGTTCGCTCAGCGGCAGGTGACGAAGCACTATGAAACCATCGCCCGCTGGCGGCCCGAGCTGACCTTCCCGCTGACCCACCGCAGCCGGCTCGTGCAGGACGACCATTTCCTGCGGATGCGCGAAGTGCAGGGCGAGGCAAATGCCGAAACCCTCGTCGAGGTGCTGGCCGTGCAAGGCACCATGGCCCGCTACCGCCTGACGCCGCTGACGGGGCGCACCCACCAGTTGCGCGTGCACTGTGCCGCGCTCGGCATGCCCATCGCGGGAGACAGGATGTACCCGTCGCTGCTGCCCGCCAACACCGACGATCACGCACGCCCTTTGCAGCTGCTGGCGCGCTCGATCGCGTTCATCGATCCGATCAGCGGCCAGTCGCGCCGCTTCGACAGCGCACGGGAGCTGACCCTCGCGCCACCCGACTGATCGGTCAGGCCGCGAGCTGCGCCTCCAGCGCGTCGATGAACGCCTTGGCCACGTCGAACCCGGTCTGCTTCGTGATTTCCTGAAAGCCCGTCGGGCTGGTGACGTTGATCTCGGTCACGCAGTCGCCGATCACGTCCAGTCCGACCAGCAGCAGGCCGCGCGCGGCCAGCACCGGGCCGATCGCTTCGGCGATCTCGCGGTCGCGCGGGCTCAGAGGCTGAGCCACGCCTTTGCCACCCACGGCCATGTTGCCGCGGATCTCGCTGCCCTGCGGGATGCGCGCCAGCGCGAACGGGATCGGCTGGCCATCGATCAGCAGGATCCTCTTGTCGCCGAGCGCGATCTCAGGCAGGTAACGCTGCACCATCACGGTCTGCTCTCCGTGACGGTTCAGCGTTTCGGTGATGCTGCCGAGGTTGAGCCCATCGGGCCCGACGCGAAAGATGCCCATGCCGCCCATGCCATCGAGAGGCTTGAGGATGATGTCTTGGTGCTCGGCGTGAAAGCGACGGATGTCGCTGGCGTCGCGGGTGACGAGTGTCGGGCCGATGAACTGCGGAAACTCCAGGATGGCCAGCTTCTCCGGGTGATCGCGCAGCGCCGACGGGCGGTTGAACACGCGGGCGCCTTCGCGCTCGGCCTGGCCCAGCAGATGGGTCGCGTAGAAGTACTCGCTGTCGAACGGCGGATCCTTGCGCATCACCACGGCATCAACCTCGGCCAGCACCACCGGAATCTCGTCGGGTGCCTGCTGCTTGGCGGAGAACCAGGTCGACCCCTCGGGCGTCAGCGTGATTTCACGCAGATAGCCTGTCACGCGACCGCCGCGCAGCCACATCAGATCGCGCGGCTGGCAGGCCAGCAGCGTGTGACCGCGCGCAACGGCCTCGCGCATCATGACGAAGGTGGTGTCCTTGACGGTGTTGAAGCTTTCGAGCGGATCAGCGACGAACAGCAGTTTCATGGGCTGAAGTTCCTGTGGGTGAGAACGACCGCGACTGTTGCACAAGCCGCGTTCGCGTGTCGGCGCAGCCCCTGCCTGCGGCGGCGCACCGCGCAAGCCCAACGGATCAAGCCCGGCAACTCAGATCTCGACCTTGGACCCCAGCTCCACCACCCGGTTGGTGGGCAGTCGCAGGAAGTCTGCCGCGGCGGCCGCGTTGCGGTGCATGCTGGCGAAGAGCTTTTCACGCCACATCGCCATGCCGTGTCCCAGCGTGGGGATGACGATGTCGCGCGACAGGAAGTAGCTGGTGTCCATCGGGTCGAGGGCCACGCCACGCAGCTTCAGCAACTCCAGGGCCTCGGGCACATCAGGGTCGTTCTTGAAGCCGAAGCTCAACGTCACCTGCCAGCAATCGCGGCCGAGTGGCTCGATCTGGCAGCGCCGGTCAAAGCTCAGCCAGGGCACCTCGAGGTGGGTGACGGTGACAAACAGGTTGGTCTCGTGCAGCACCTTGTTGTGCTTCAGGTTGTGCAGCAGCGCATTCGGTGTCAGGCCTTGCTCGCTGACCAGGAACACGGCGGTACCTGGCACGCGGACCGGCGGACTGACGAACACCGCATCGAGGAAGCTGTTCAGGTCGATCGCCTCGTCGCGCATGCGGTTGTGCATCAACAGCCGGCCCTGTTTCCAGGTCATCATCAGTGTGAACAACAACGCACCGAGCACCACCGGGAACCAGCCACCATCGAACAGCTTGACGGCGTTGGCAGCGAAGAACACCAGATCGATCAGGAAGAAGAAGAAGGTGGCTGCGATGCACAACGACCACGGGTACTTCCAGGCGTAGCGAATGACGAAGAAGGTCATCGTGGTGGTGATGAGCATGTCGATCGTCACTGCGATGCCGTAGGCGCCTGCCAGCTTGCTGCTCGAGCCGAAGACGATGACGGCCAGCACGATGCAGGCGTACAGACTCCAGTTGACGAACGGCACATAGATCTGCCCGGTCTCCTTGACGGAGGTATGGGCGATGCGAAGGCGCGGCAGATAGCCCAGCTGGATCGCCTGCTTGGTGACCGAGAAAGCGGCGGTGATCAAGGCCTGAGAAGCGATCACCGTGGCACAAGTGGCCAGCCCGATCAGTGGGTACAGCGCCCATTGCGGCGCCATCTCATAGAACGGGTTGCGCACGTTCTCCGGATGGTCCAGCAGCATCGCGCCTTGGCCAAAGTAATTGATCACCAATGCAGGCATCACCAAGGCGAACCAGGCCAGGCGGATCGGCCGCTTGCCGAAATGACCCATGTCGGCATACAACGCCTCGGCACCGGTGACGCAGAGCACGACCGAGCCCAGCGCGATGAAGGCAATGCCCGGTTGCGATGCAATGAAGCTCAGCGCGTGGTGCGGGCTCAACGCCCACAGCACGGCCGGGTTCTCGACGATATGCACCGCCCCCAAGGCCGCCAGCACCACGAACCACAGCACCGTGACCGGCCCGAACAAACGGCCGACGCTCGCGGTTCCGAAGCGCTGGAAGATGAACAACACCGTCAGCACGAGCAGCGTCAACGGGAGCACAAAGCGGTGCAGTGACGGTGCGGCGACCTCCAGCCCTTCGACGGCGGACAGCACCGAGATGGCCGGGGTGATCACGCCATCGCCAAAAAAGATCGCCGTCCCGAAAATGCCTGCCAGCAACAGACGCTGCCGCAGCACAGGCCGATGCCTCACCGCCTGCGAAGCCAGCGCCAGCATCGCGATCAATCCCCCCTCGCCGTTGTTGTCGGCGCGCAGGATCAGCATCACGTACTTGATCGACACCACGACCGTCAGCGTCCAGAACACCAGCGAGAGCACGCCGTAGATGTTGTCCGGCGTGAGCGGTACGTGACCGTGCGCGAACACTTCTTTGAGCGCGTAAAGCGGGCTGGTGCCGATGTCTCCGTAGACGACACCGACGGCGCCTAGCGTCAGGGCCGCCAGGCTGGAAGCAGGACGATGGGGAGTCAAGATAGGCCGGGACGCACCCGGGCATGGGCTCAGAGACAGTGGATTGTGCGCCCAGGGTAGACCCGGTGCTGCGTGACCTAAGGGTTACGGCCCCACCAACACCGTCTCTTCTGTCTCGCCGCAGCAACGTCGGGCGGCGGACGGGTGGCTCGACACGCCCAGTCTGGGGGGCACGGCAACGCGGCCCGGCCAGTTCCACACAGCGACGTGATCAGCACCGATCCGGCATAGCCGAAGAAATGTGGCGACCACGCACCCGAGATCACCATGCCCAGGCCGAAGGACACTCCGGCGAGCGCTGGGGAGAGAAGGCGAGTGTCAAGACCGACTCAGCTGCCGGTCCAGAAGCCCAGGGGTTTCAATGAGTGGCCGGAGGCCGACGACGAAGCTGTTCCCATACCTGCATGCGCACGCGCCTCAGACCATGCGGTGCTTGGGTCATTCGTAGGCTTCAGCGTCCGGGTCGGTGGCTTCAAGCTCGTAGCTGGCCGCCACCATGGCGAGACGGGCGATCACGCCGTACATGTAGAAGCGGTTCGGCGCGCTGGCACCAGGCTTCACGCCAGGGCGCGGCAGGTGACCGGATTCGGCGAAGGCCAGCGGAACGAAGCTCGCGCCGGGAGAGTTCAGGTTCTCGTCGATGCCGCGCTCGGCATTGACGCGATAGAAGCCGCCCACCACATAGCGGTCGATCATGTAGACGACCGGCTCGGCGACCGCATCGTTGACGCGCTCGTACGTCGGCACGCCTTCCTGCAAGATGACCTCGCTGACTTCCTGACCGTCCTTGATCACGCTCATCTTGTTGCGCGAACGGCGATTCAGGTCCATCAGGTCCTTCGGGTCGCGCACCGTCATGATGCCCATGCCATAGGTGCCTGCATCGGCCTTGACGATGATGAACGGCTTCTCCTGGATGCCGTACTCCTTGTACTTGCGCTTGACCTTGGCCAGCAGCGCCTCGGCGTTGCTCATCAGGCACTCCGCACCGGTGCCGTCGGTGAAATTGACTTCGCCACAGCCTGCGAACAGCGGATTGATCAACCAGGGGTCCATGCCCAGCAACTTCGCGAACTTCTTCGCCACTTCTTCGTAGGCGGCGAAGTGGTTTGTCTTGCGGCGCACGGCCCAGCCGGCATGCAAAGGCGGCAGCAGATACTGCTCGTGCAGGTTCTCCAGCACTTTCGGGATGCCCGCCGACAAGTCGTTGTTGAGCAGGATGGTGCAGGGATCGAAATCCTTGAGGCCCAGTCGCCCACGGCTGCGGACCAACGGTTCCATGGTCAGGGAGCTGCCATCGGGCAATTCGATCGCCGTTGGGCTGGTAATGGTGTCGTCCAGCGTCCCCAGGCGCACGTTCATGCCAGCCATGTGAAAGATCTGCATCAAACGCTGCACGTTCGCGAGATAGAACGTGTTGCGCGTGTGCTTCTCAGGGATCAGCAGCAGGTTCTTCGCCTCGGGGCAGATCTTCTCGATCGCTGCCATGGCAGCCTGCACGGCCAGCGGCAACATCTCCGAGGTCAGGTTGTTGAAGCCGCCGGGGAACAGGTTGGTGTCCACAGGGGCCAGCTTGAAGCCCGCATTGCGCACGTCGACCGATGTGTAGAACGGAGGCGTGTGCTCCATCCATTCGAGGCGGAACCAGCGCTCGATCGCAGGCAGCGATTCCAGGATGCGCTGCTCGAGCTCGTTGGTGGGACCCGTCAGTGCGGTAATGAGATGAGGAACCATGGTGCTGCCTGAATGCGATTGACGACGTACAGAAGCGTATCGCGATGGATCATTCTAGAAGTGCATCGCCATTGCAGTGTGCGCTGCGCAAAAACAAGAGCCGCCTTGCGGCGGCTCTTGAACTCGCGTCGGATCGGGCCTGAATCAGGCTCGCCCCTTGGCAACGAGATTACTGGTGATAAGCGGTTTCACCGTGTGACGAGATGTCGAGGCCTTCGCGCTCCTCGTCTTCCGGCACACGCAGACCGATCACCAGATCGACCACCTTGAAGGCAACGATGGAGACCACGCCCGACCACACCACAGTGATCGCCACAGCCTTCGCCTGAATCCAGACCTGAGCTGCGATCGAGTAGTCGGCCGGAGCGACCATCGCCACGGTCACCCAGTCGGCCACGTAGCCCGGGCCACCAAGGCTTGGGGCATTGAACACGCCCGTCAGCAAAGCGCCAACGATGCCGCCGACGCCGTGGACGCCGAACACGTCGAGCGAGTCATCGGCGCCGAGGAGCTTCTTGAGGCCCGTGACGCCCCAGAGGCAGGCGAAACCAGCCACCGCACCGATCACCAGCGCACCGCCGATGCCGACGTTGCCGCAAGCCGGGGTGATCGCCACGAGACCCGCAACAGCACCAGAAGCTGCACCCAGCATCGAGGCCTTGCCCTTGATCAGCGCTTCACCGACGCACCAGGCCAGTACCGCGATCGCGGTGGCGGCACAGGTGTTGATGAACGCCAGCGCGGCAAACCCGTTCGCTTCGAGCGCAGAGCCAGCATTGAAGCCGAACCAGCCCACCCACAGCAGCGAGGCACCGACCATCGTCAGCGTCAGCGAGTGCGGCGTGAACGCTTCCTTGCCGTAACCGACGCGCTTGCCGACCATGTAAGCGCCCACCAGACCAGCAACCGCCGCGTTGATGTGGACCACGGTGCCGCCAGCGAAGTCAAGCGCGCCCGATTGCCAGATGAAACCGGCCTTGGAGGTCATCTCCGCCGCAACATCGGCCGAGGAGTACGCGTCCGGACCCATCCAGAACCACACCATGTGCGCGATCGGCGCGTAGCTGAAGGTGAACCAGATCGCCATGAACGCCAGGACTGCCGAAAACTTCATCCGCTCGGCAAACGCACCCACGATCAGTGCACAGGTAATGGCTGCGAAAGAGGCCTGGAACACAGCGAAAACGATCTCCGGAATGTAGACACCCTTGCTGAAGGTGGCGGCATTGGCGAATGTGCCCGCCGCGTTGTCCCAAACGCCTTTCATCATGAAGCGATCAAGGCCGCCGAAGAATGCATTGCCTTCGGTGAACGCCAAGCTGTAGCCATAGATGAACCACAACACGACGATCATCGAGAAGGTGACCATCACCTGCATCAGCACCGACAGCATGTTCTTGCTGCGGACCAGGCCGCCGTAGAACAGCGCCAGACCGGGCACCGCCATCATGATGACCAGCAAGGTGGACACCATCATCCAAGCGGTGTCGCCCTTGTTGGGCACCGGCGGTGCAGCCGCAGGTGCCTCGGTCGCCGCTGCGGAAGCAGCTTCGGCGGGTGGCGCGGCCATCGGCTCGGACGCTGCCTCGGGTGCAGCGACTACCGCGACCGGTGCGGCCTCCGGCGCAGAGGCCGCAGCATCCTCTGCGAACGATGTCGCGGAGTAGCCCAGGACCGCGAGGCCCAGGGCAAGGGAAGCAATCAGTTTTTTCATGGGAAAAGTTCTTTCTCGGTTGGGCTTCAGAGCGCGTCTTTACCCGTCTCGCCAGTGCGGATGCGAACCACCTGCTCCAGCGACGACACAAAAATCTTTCCGTCACCGATCTTTCCGGTGCGTGCTGCGTTCTCGATGGCTTCGATGACGCGATCAACGATGGCGTCATCGACAGCCGCCTCGATCTTCACTTTCGGCAGGAAATCGACCACGTACTCAGCACCCCGGTACAGCTCGGTGTGGCCCTTCTGACGGCCAAAGCCCTTCACCTCCGTCACCGTCACACCCTGAACGCCGATGGCGCTGAGGGCTTCACGGACTTCATCAAGCTTGAAAGGCTTGACGATGGCAGTCACCATCTTCATGGCGTTCTCCTTTTAAAAGATTGAGCTATCAGAACGTCTTCGAGAGCGAAACGACGCCAGTGCCGTTGCTGATGTTGCGGGTCACGCCAGCCAAGCTGCGGTTCGTGTCGATGTAGCTCACTGCAGCCACGAAACCGTTGCTGAAGCCATAGGTGAAGCCGATCTTCCAGTCGACCATGTCGTTTTCAATGGCGGTCTTGCCAATCTCGGTGACCCTGGCAGATCCTTTGAGCTTTTGGAAGCCAACGTGGGCGTTCACGCCGAAGCCGCTGCCCAGGTCATAGGCGCCCGACAGATCGACGTAATAGGAGCCGCCAGCGTTGCCGCCACCAGGAAAGATCTGCTCAGCGTTGAAGAAGTCGCTCAGCGGGTAGTAGAACTTGGCGCTGACCGGGCCATAGCTGGTGCCGACATACAGCTCCGTGTTCTTGACCTTCGTTTGACCAGCGCGGCCGCTGCCTGGGTAGTAGTAGTAAATGGCGCCGACGTCGTACCCGATGTCGGAGATCGAGCCCTTGTAGCCGCCGTAGAAGTCCATCTCGATATTCGCGCCCTGGAAGAAGTCAGAGTCGATGTTCGAGTTCCAGTTGCCGATGTAGAAGCCCGAGCTGTGGGCCACATCGAAGCCGCCGGAGACGGCAGGCTGCTTGTTCGTCTGCGAGATGCCACGAAAACGGTAGTCGGAGGCCAACGACAGGTTGCCCGTGACGGTCCAGTCAGGTGTGGGGGCGGCGGCCGCAGGGGCGGCGCTTTGAGCTTGAGCCAGGGTGGTCACCGAAGTGATCAGTGCTGCAGCCAGTGCGATATGAGTTTTGTTCATGTTTGATATTTGAGAGTGGAGGGGAGCCGTGCAAACAAGTGTTCTGCAGAAACCGTGCCCGCCCCCCACTAGCCCGAAATCACGAGCGAAACCCGCACTCGCCACAACACGCCGCCCTTTTTACGGGCAGTTACATCGTCAAATGCACGGTTATGGTGCGGTTTGGCGTCGCCCACTTCAGGGGGAATTCAACGCCCAGGCGAAATGCCACCATGGCCACCATGGCCCTTGCTCTCGTCCACAGCCGCGCCCTCGATGGCCTGCACGCCCCGCCGGTGACGGTTGAGGTTCACCTCGCAAATGGTCTGCCCAGCTTCACGCTGGTGGGTCTGGCCGACACCGAGGTGAAGGAAGCCCGCGAACGGGTCCGCGCCGCCCTGCAAAACAGTGCCTTGGAGTTCCCGCACAACAAGCGCATCACCGTGAACCTCGCTCCGGCAGATCTGCCGAAGGAGTCAGGCCGCTTCGATCTGCCGATCGCGCTCGGCATCCTGGCGGCCAGTGGCCAGATCGACCCGCAACGACTGGGGCAGACCGAGTACGCCGGCGAGTTGTCGCTGGCCGGTGATTTGCGGCCGGTGCGAGGCGCGATCGCGATGGCATTGGCGCTGCGGCGTGGCGGCTCGTTGCGCGCGCTGGTGCTGCCACAGGCGAGCGCGCAGGAGGCATCTTTGGTCCCAGGCCTTTGCGTGCACAGCGCTGGGCACCTGCTCGATGTGGTGCGCTCGCTGCTGCCGCGGGGAGCCGAGGGCGCCGTCGCCTTGCCTCTGGCTTGCGCACCGCGCGTCACACCAACGGAGTCGCCGCAACGCACGATCGATCTGCGTGATGTGAAAGGACAGTCGGCCGCCAAACGAGCGCTGGAAGTGGCGGCTGCCGGTGGACACAGTGTGCTGATGAGCGGGCCACCAGGCACGGGAAAATCGATGCTGGCGCAGTGCTTCGGCGGCCTGCTGCCCAGCCTGTCCGAGACCCAGGCGCTGGAATCGGCCGCGGTGATCAGCTTGAACGGCCGCCCATTCGACGCCACGCAGTGGGCGAGGCGGCCCTACCGCAGCCCTCACCACACAGCGTCATCGGTGGCACTGGTCGGTGGCGGTTCTCCGCCACGGCCGGGGGAAATTTCGCTTGCGCACGAGGGCGTGCTGTTCCTCGACGAGTTGCCCGAGTTTCCGAGGATGGCGTTGGAAGCGCTGCGCGAGCCGCTTGAAACGGGTCGCATCGTCATTTCCCGCGCAGCCCGCCAAGCCGAGTTCCCGGCGCGCTTCCAGTTGCTGGCTGCGATGAATCCGTGTCCTTGCGGACATCACGGAAGCACCTTGAAGCCATGTTGCTGCTCGCCCGACACAGTCGGGCGGTACCAGGCTCGCATCAGTGGCCCGCTTCTCGACCGCATCGACTTGCAGGTGGAGGTACCCGCCATGGCCGCAGAAGCCCTGATGCAGTCGCCAGACGGCGAGCCCTCGGCCGTGGTTGCCACGCGTGTGGCCATCGCACAGCGCCTTCAGCAAGAGCGCCAGGGCTGTTTGAACGCGGCGCTGTGTGGCGATGCTCTGGAAGACCACTGCGCGCTGGACGAGGCCGCCTCGCGGTTTCTGGCAACGGCTGCGTCACGTCTTGCGTGGTCGGCGCGCAGTCACCACCGGGTTCTGCGCATGGCCCGCACGATCGCCGATCTGGCGGCGAGCAGGTCCATCTGCAGCGCGCACCTGGCCGAAGCGATTCAGTATCGGCGGGTGCTGGCCGCACGCTGAGCGTGCTCGCTGCTTTCTCGCGGTCTGGGGCTACCGCTCGTTACATCAAAGCCGCCAGCGATCGGCGAACCTGCGCCGCGTCCTGACCGGTACGCCGCGCCCAGTCCTCGATCTGGTCGTCGCCGATCTTGCCGACATTGAAGTAAGCAGCCTCCGGGTGAGCGATGTAGAAGCCACTGACGCTGGCAGCCGGGTTCATCGCCCAGCTTTCGGTCAGGGTCATGTCGATGTCGGCACCTTGTAGCGCCTCGAACATTGCCGCCTTCACGGTGTGATCCGGGCAGGCGGGGTACCCGGGGGCGGGGCGGATGCCGCGGTACTTCTCGCCGATGAGGTCGTTGGCGCTGAGGCCTTCGTCGGCCGTGTACCCCCAGAACTCCGTGCGGACACGCTGGTGCAGCCTCTCGGCAAAGGCTTCGGCCAGCCGATCGGCCAACGCCTTCAGCATGATGGCGCTGTAGTCGTCATGGTCATCGAGAAACTGCTTTTCCTTCTTTTCGGTGCCAATGCCTGAGGTCACCGCGAACAGGCCGATGTGGTCGGCCACGCCAGAGTCCTTCGGCGCAATGTAGTCAGCCAGGCAGCGGTTGGGCCGCATCGCACCATCGACCACCGGCCGCACCGTCTGCATCCGCAAGCCGCGCCAGGTGAACAGCACCTCGCTGCGTGTGTCGTCGGTGTAGATCTCGATGTCGTCGTCACCCACCGTGTTGGCAGGGTAAAGCCCGATCACGCCGTTGGCAGTGAGCCATCGGCCGTCGATCAGGCGCTTGAGCATGCGCTGGCCGTCGCTCAACACCCGCCTCGCCGATTCGCCGACGATGTCGTCGGTCAGGATGGCTGGATATGGCCCGGCCAGGTCCCAGGTCTGGAAGAACGGCGCCCAGTCGATGTAATTCGCCAGCTCGGCCAGGTCGTAATTGCGGAACACGCGACGGCCAGTGAACTTTGGCGTCGGCGCGGCGTAATGCGCCCAATCGACAGGCGTCTTGTTGGCGCGCGCCTCGGCCAGCGTCACCAAGGGCGTCGCCTTCTTGTTCGCGTGCTGCTCGCGCACCTTGTCGTAATCGGATTTCAGCTCGGCGATGTAGGCCGCGGCCTTGTCGTCACTGAGCAGGTCACTGCACACGCTGACGCTGCGGCTCGCATCGGGCACGTAGACCACCGGGCCCTCGTAGTGCGGCGAGATCTTCACCGCGGTGTGCACACGCGAGCAGGTGGCGCCCCCGATCAGCAGCGGGATCTTCTTGATGCGGAAGTAGTCGTCGCGCTGCATTTCGCCGGCGACGTACTGCATCTCTTCGAGGCTCGGCGTGATCAGCCCGGAGAGGCCAATGATGTCGGCGCCCTCGATCTTGGCGCGGGCCAGGATCTCGTGGCACGGCACCATCACGCCCATGTTCACGACTTCGAAGTTGTTGCACTGCAGGACCACGGTGACGATGTTCTTGCCGATGTCGTGCACATCGCCCTTCACGGTGGCGATGATGATCTTGCCCTTGGCCTTGGCCTCACCGCCCGCCTCCACCATCGCGAGCTTCTCGGCTTCGATGTACGGAAGCAAGTGCGCCACGGCCTGCTTCATCACGCGGGCGCTCTTGACCACCTGAGGCAGGAACATCTTGCCCTGCCCGAACAGGTCGCCAACCACGTTCATGCCGGCCATCAGCGGGCCTTCGATAACGTGCAGCGGCCGGCCGCCTTCGGCCAGGATGCGCTGATAGACCTCTTCGGTGTCTTCGGCGATGAAATCGTTGATGCCGTGCACCAGCGCGTGGGTCAAGCGTTCGTCGACTGGCTTGGCGCGCCAGGCGAACTTGGCGGACTCGTCCTTCGCGGCGCCCTTGGCCGATTCGGCGACTTCGATGAGTCGTTCGCCTGGGGTCAGCTGCGGCTCGCCGGGTTGGTAGACCGGCGTCCGGTTCAGAACCACGTCTTCGACTCGTTCTCGCAGCACCGGCTCCAGGTCGTCGTAAACGCCAACCATGCCTGCATTGACGATGCCCATGTCCATGCCGGCCTGGATCGCGTGGTACAGGAACACCGTGTGGATGGCTTCGCGCACCGGTTCGTTACCGCGGAAACTGAAGCTGACGTTGCTGACACCGCCGCTGACCTTGGCGCCTGGCAGATGCCGCTTGATCCAGCGCGTGGCGTTGATGAAGTCGACCGCGTAGTTGTCGTGTTCCTCGATGCCAGTCGCAATCGCGAAGATGTTCGGGTCGAAGATGATGTCTTCGGGTGGGAAACCGACCTCGTCAACGAGAACCCTGTACGCGCGCTCGCAAATCTGGATCTTGCGCTCGTAGGTGTCGGCCTGGCCCTTTTCGTCGAACGCCATCACCACCGCCGCCGCACCGTAGCGCCGCACCAGCGTCGCCTGGTGCTTGAATTGTTCGATACCCTCTTTCAGCGAGATCGAGTTGACGATGCCCTTGCCCTGGATGCACTTCAGGCCGGCTTCGATCACGCTCCACTTCGAGCTGTCGATCATGATCGGCACGCGAGCGATCTCGGGTTCGCTCGCAATCAGATTCAGGAAGCGCACCATCGCCGCCTGACTGTCGAGCATGGCCTCGTCCATGTTGACGTCGATGATCTGTGCGCCGTTCTCGACCTGTTGGCGCGCGACAGCCAGCGCCTGTTCGAACTCGCCGTTCAAGATCATGCGGGCGAAGGCCTTCGAGCCGGTGACATTGGTGCGCTCGCCGATGTTGACGAACAGAGAGCCTTCGCCGATCAGCACCGGTTCGAGCCCGGAGAGCTTCATCGGGGAAACAGGCGCCGCACCGGCGCCGCTGGACAAGGTGGAATCAGTCATGGAGGCATCACTTGCTGGCCGCGCAATCACCACGGCCCGTGGGTCGGGTGAGCGCGGTTGACGACTGCCCTGCCCAAGCCTGGAAGCCCATGCGCCGGGTGACGGCGGGGCTCTCGCAGCGCTCCTTGGACGGCCTCTATTCTAGGCGTGTGGCGCAGACCTCAGGCGGCCTGAAGTGCAGATGAAAGCGCCTTGCTCGAACCACTGCGCGAGCAGGCGGTTGACGCAAAAGAAAAAGGCCGACGCGTTGGCGTCGGCCTTTTTGTTCACAGCGATCGCTCCGGCTTCATGCCATCGCGTGTCGCATCACTTCAGGTGCGCGCTGACCAACTTGGTCATTTCAAACATCGTGACCTGAGGCTTCTTGAAGATTTCCTTCAACTTGGCATCGGCGTTGATGTTGGTCTTCTTGGTCGCGTCTTGCAGCTTGTGGGCCTTGATGTACTCCCACAGCTTCTTGGTCACCTCGGTGCGCGGCATCGGCGTGGAGCCGATGATGGCGGCCAGCTGCGGGCTCGGCGTCACCGCCTTCATGAACGCCGCATTGGGTGAGCGCTTAGCGGCGGGCGCTGCAGCCTTCTTGGCCGCGGGCTTGGCCACCGCCTTCTTCACGGCTGCGGCTTTCTTTGCGGGTGCCGCTTTCTTGGCCGGAGCCTTCTTCGCAGTTGCCATGTCTGTTCTCTCCATCAAATAAGGGGTTGATGTGCCGGGCTGGC
>CANHOE010000031.1 GCA_947462175.1 Burkholderiales bacterium
AATCGTTCAGGCCGATGACCGGTGCGCCGACCTTCATCGCCTGGTCCATCACCTTGCAGATCTTCTCGGCATGCGCTTCGCTCAAGGCGCCGCCAAAGACGGTGAAGTCCTGGCTGAACACGAAGACCAAGCGTCCGTTGATCATGCCGTAGCCGGTGATCACGCCGTCGCCGGGGATCTTGTTGTCGGGCATGCCGAAGTCGGCACAGCGATGCTCGACGAACATGTCCCATTCTTCGAAGGTGCCGGCGTCGAGCAGCAGCTCGATGCGCTCTCGGGCTGTCAGCTTGCCCTTCTTGTGCTGCGCCTCGATTCGTTTCTCGCCGCCGCCAAGCCGCGCCAGGGCGCGTTTCGCGTCGAGCTGTTCAATGATGTCGTGCATGGGAAGGCTCCGTGTGCGTTGCGGGCTGGGCCCGCGTCAGGGGATCAGTGAATGGGGGCGAGAGGGACAGATTTTGCAAATTCAGCCAGAAGTGCGCGCGCGGCGACCGAGGGCGCCACCCGTGATTCGCGGACATCGGAAAGCAAGCAAGGCAAGCGTTCGCGCACGGCGGGATGCTGTCGGAAATCAGCTTGCAGGCGTGCCTGGATGAGTTCCCACATCCAGGCCATGGACTGCTGCTGACGCCGAATCGCAAACTCGCCGCTCGCGCGGCGCAGCGCATGGAAGCGATCGACCTGCGCGATGAAGGTGTCGATGCCTTGTCCGCGCAAGGCGCTGAGCTGCATCACGGCGGGCGACCAATGCGCTGTCGCTTCGGGATGGTGCGGATCGTGCGGCGAGCCCGGCGGGCTGTAGACACGCAGCACGCCGGCGATCTGCGATTCAGCGCGCGCGGCAGCCAGCGGGTCGATGTCGGCCTTGTTGATGACCACCAGATCGGCCAGCTCCATCACGCCCTTCTTGATCGCCTGCAAGTCATCGCCCGCGTTCGGCAGCTGCAACAGGATGAACATGTCGGTCATGCCCGCCACCGCCACCTCACTCTGGCCAACGCCGACAGTCTCGACCATCACCACGTCGTAGCCAGCCGCCTCGCACACCAGCATCGCCTCGCGCGTCTTCTCGGCCACGCCACCGAGCGTGCCCGACGCGGGGCTCGGTCGAATGTAGGCCTGCGGGTGCACCGACAGCCGCTCCATCCGCGTCTTGTCGCCGAGGATCGAGCCGCCGTTGATGCTGGACGACGGATCGACTGCCAGCACCGCCACACGGTGACCGCGTTCGATCAAGGCCAGCCCCAGCGCCTCGATGAAGGTCGACTTGCCCACGCCAGGAACACCGGAGATGCCCAGGCGCATCGCCTGCCCGGTGCGTGGCAGGAGCGCGTTGAGCAAGGCATCTGCACGAGCGCGGTGGTCGGCGCGCGTCGATTCCAGCAGCGTGATCGTCTTCGCGATGCTGCGCCTCTCGCTGCGGCACACGCCGCCCAGCAAGGTCTCGTCGTCAGGGTTCAAGCTCACGGTGTCGTGCGCGGCGTGACTCGGGTGGTTGGAAGTCGGTGCAATCAGCCGCGCAGCGTGGGGCTCGCTTTGGAGCGGCTGGCCAGGCTGATGCGGATCTGCTCGAGCACATCCTTCGCGCTCGCCGGGATCGGCGTGCCCGGACCGTAGATGCCCTTGACGCCAGCTTCGTAGAGAAATTCGTAATCGGCGCGAGGGATCACGCCACCGACGAACACGATGATGTCGTCGGCGCCCTGCTTCTTCAGCTCGGCAATGATCTCGGGCACCAGTGTCTTGTGCCCGGCGGCCAGGGTGCTGACACCCACGGCATGCACGTCGTTCTCGATCGCCTGGCGGGCGCACTCTTCGGCCGTCTGGAACAGCGGGCCCATGTCGACGTCGAACCCGAGGTCGGCGTAAGCCGTGGCCACCACCTTGGCGCCGCGGTCGTGCCCGTCCTGGCCCAGCTTGGCGATCATCACGCGCGGGCGGCGGCCCTCGTCGCGAGCGAATTCTGCGATTTCCTTTTGCAGTTGTGCCCAGCCTTCGGCGCTGTCGTACGCCGCAGCGTAGACACCCGTGACCTTCTGCGTGTCGGCGCGGTGGCGGCCCCAGGCCTTTTCCAGCGCATCGCTGACCTCGCCGACGGTGGCGCGCACGCGCATCGCGCGGATCGCCAGATCCAGCAGGTTGCCCGGCGCCGCGTCGCCACGGTCACCGCCTTCGGCGCATGCGGTCAGCGCCTCCAGCGCTGTCTTCACCGCTGCGCTGTCGCGCTTCGCGCGGATCGCCTTCAGGCGCGCCACCTGGTTCTCGCGCACCGCGACGTTGTCGATGTTCAGCGTGTCGATCGCGTCTTCGGTTTCGAGCTTGTATTTGTTGACGCCGACGATCACATCTCGGCGCGAATCGATGCGCGCCTGTTTTTCTGTTGCGCTCGCCTCGATCTTCAGCTTGGCCCAGCCGCTGTCGACTGCCTTGACCATGCCGCCCATCGCATCGACTTCCTCGATGATCTTCCAGGCGGCGTCGGCCATGTCCTGCGTCAGCTTCTCCATCATGTAGCTGCCGGCCCACGGGTCGACGACGCTGGTGATGTGAGTCTCTTCCTGGATGATCAGCTGCGTGTTGCGGGCAATGCGTGCGCTGAATTCGGTCGGCAGCGCGATGGCTTCATCGAGCCCGTTGGTGTGCAAGCTCTGGGTGCCGCCGAACACTGCAGCCATCGCCTCGATGGTAGTGCGCACGACGTTGTTGTAGGGGTCCTGCTCAGCCAGGCTCCAGCCCGAGGTCTGGCAGTGGGTGCGCAGCATCAGGCTCTTCGGGTTCTTCGGATTGAACGCCGACATGATCTTCCACCACAGCAGACGTGCGGCACGCATCTTCGCGATCTCGAGGTAGAAGTTCATCCCGATCGCCCAGAAGAAGCTCAGGCGGCCGGCGAACTCGTCGACATCGAGTCCCTTGGCGAGTGCGGTCTTCACGTACTCCTTGCCGTCGGCCAGCGTGAAGGCCAATTCCAGCGCCTGATTGGCGCCTGCCTCCTGCATGTGATACCCGGAGATGCTGATCGAGTTGAACTTCGGCATCTGCTTCGCCGTGTACTCGATGATGTCGCCGACGATGCGCATGCTCGGCTCGGGCGGGTAGATGTAGGTGTTGCGGACCATGAACTCCTTGAGGATGTCGTTCTGGATGGTCCCCGCCAGCAACTCCTGCGACACGCCCTGCTCTTCGGCCGCCACCACATACGCCGCCAGCACGGGCAGAACCGCGCCGTTCATCGTCATGGACACGCTGACCTTGTCGAGGGGGATCTCGTTGAACAAGATCTTCATGTCCTCGACGCTGTCGATCGCGACGCCAGCCTTGCCCACGTCGCCCGTCACGCGAGGGTGGTCGCTGTCATATCCACGGTGTGTGGCCAGGTCGAAGGCGACGCTGACGCCCTGCCCGCCGGCGGCCAGCGCCTTCCTGTAGAACGCGTTCGACGCCTCAGCGGTCGAGAAGCCGGCGTACTGGCGGATGGTCCACGGCCGCACCGTGTACATCGTGGCCTGCGGTCCGCGCAGGTACGGCGCGAATCCCGGTAGCGTGTCGGTGTGGGGCAAACCTTTCAGATCGGCTGCGGTGTACAGCGGCTTGACAACGAGGCCTTCCGGCGTGTGCCAGTTCAGCGCATCGACCTGGCCTCCCGGCGCCGACTTGGCGGCAGCTTTCTGCCAGGCACTCAGCGATTCGGAGTTCAGGTGCATCGGGTCAGACATGGGGATTCCGTTCGGGGTGTCAGGGCGTTGCAAGAAGGGACGCGGACTTTATCGTTTTCCTGGCCCGTCATGCATAATGCAAAATTGAATTATAGACAAACTGCTGCAGACCGCGCAGCCATTCTCATGAACCCGATCGACGCCCCCCATTCGCCAGGCACATCAGCCTCTGTACGCGGCACGGTGGCAGCCAGCGGTCCAGGCGATCGTCTGCAGCTTCCATCCACCGCCCTGTACCAGCAGGTGGCCGAAAGGCTGCGGTCCAAGATCATGTCGCACACGCTCGCGCCGGGCAGTTGGATCGACGAGCAGGCACTCGCCGCGGAGTACGGCACCAGCCGCACCCCGCTGCGCGAGGCCTTGAAGGTGTTGGCGTCCGAAGGTCTGGTGACGATGAAGCTGCGTCGGGGTGCCTACGTGACCGAAGTCTCGCAGCGGGATTTGTCCGAGGTCTTCCACCTGCTCTCACTGCTCGAATGCGACGCCGTCGGCATGGTGGCCGAACTGGCCAGCGACGCCCAACTGGCCGAACTGGCCGCGCTGCATTCCCGGTTGGAAGATGCCGTGACCGATGCCGATGCGTTCTTCGCCGCCAATGAACGGTTCCACATGCGCCTGCTCGAGATTGCCGATAACCGCTGGCGCAATCAGATGGTGGCTGACATGCGGCAGGTGATGAAACTCAATCGCCACCATTCCTTGCTGAAGGAAGGCCGGCTGGCCGCTTCGCTGAAGGAGCATCGCGACCTCATGGCAGCACTCGAGGCTCGCGATCCGGTGCGAGCGAAACACCTGATGCAGTTGCACATGGCCCAGGGCAAAGAAGCGGCGGCCTTTCCCTGAGCAGCGTGTGAACCTTCCGGGATGCGCCGGGTCAGTACGCCCAGTACAACCCCAAAAAGGTCAGCATGAAGAAAAGCATGCAACTGGTCAAAGGCTTGGCGGTCGGCTTCGCCGTGCTGCATCTCTCAACGTCGGCGCAGGCCACCGAAGCGGCTCATGTGCACGGCTTGATGCATCTGGACATCGCCGTCGACAAGGAACTGATGACCTTGCAACTGGAGTCCCCGCTCGACAGCTTGCTCGGCTTCGAGCGTCGACCCCGCACCGCCGCTGAACGGCAAGCCGCAGACGCCGTGCTGAAACAGATGGCAGATGCAGCAACGCTGTTCAAGCCAGACGCCGCTGCGCAATGTGTGCCGACGAAGGTGAGCATCGAATCTGCGGCGCTGCAGCCAGCATCGCCGGCTGCAGGCAAGGACGGCAACAAGGAAAGCGAACACGCCGACCTCGACGCCAGCTATGAATTCAAATGCGCACACCCGGACAAGTTGACCGCCGTCGAGATCGGTCTGTTCGACGCCTTCAAGCGCCTCCAGAAGATCGAGGTGCAGGTGGCCGGAGCAAAGCTGCAATCGAAGCAGACGCTTCAGCGACCGAACAAGGTAGTGAAGCTGCAGCGCTGAAGCAGCGCAGTCCACTCAGCCCCGGGATCACGCCCTGGATTCAGCCACCGCCCCAGGCCAGTGCGATCCGGTAGGTGATGAACGAGGCGGCATAGGCCAGTGCAAACAAGTATCCGGCCATCAGCAGCGGCATGGCCCAACCGCCCGTCTCGCGCTTGACCGTTGCCAGCGTCGACAGGCACTGCGGCGCGAACACATACCAGGCCAGCAGCGACAACGCGGTGGCCAGGCTCCAGGTGTGCGCGATCAGCGGCGCCAGCGCCTGCGCGGTGTCGTCGCCGGTGGCCGACAGCGCATACACGGTGCCCAGCGCACCCACCGCGACTTCGCGCGCGGCCAGGCCGGGCACCAGCGCGATGCTGATCTGCCAGTTGAACCCGATCGGCTCGAACACCACGGCCAGTGCGCGGCCCAGCGTACCGGCGATGCTGTATTCAATCGGCGCGCCGGTCGCCCCTGCGGGCGGCGCCGGAAAGCTGGCGAGGAACCACAGCGCGATGGTCAGCCCGAGGATGATGCCCCCGACGCGTCGCATGAAGATCTCCACCCTCTGCCACAGCCCGATGGCCACATTGCGCACCGTGGGCCAGTGGTAGGCCGGCAACTCCATCATCAGCGACCGGACCTGGCCTCGTGCCGTGAAGCGCTTGAGAACCCAGGCCACGAGCAGTGCGCCGACGATGCCGGCCAGGTACAAACCAAACAGCACCAACCCCTGCAACTCGAACCCGCCCCACACCGACCGGGTCGGAATGAAGGCGCCGATCAGCAGCGCATACACCGGCAAGCGGGCCGAGCAGGTCATCAGCGGCGCGATCATGATCGTCACCAGTCGATCACGTGGGTTGGCGATGGTGCGCGCGGCCATGATGCCGGGGATCGCGCAGGCAAAGCTCGAGAGCAAAGGGATAAAGGAGCGGCCGCTCAGGCCCACACCGCCCATCAGTCTGTCGAGCAGAAAGGCAGCGCGCGGCAGGTATCCCGACTCTTCCAGGATCAGGATGAAGAAGAACAGGATCAGGATCTGCGGCAGGAACACGACCACGCCGCCAGCGCCTGCAATCACGCCATCGACCAGCAGACTGCGCGGCCAGCCTGCCGGCAACCAGGAGCTGACGGCCGTGGCGATCGCGTCGGTCGCCGACTTGATCGCGTCCATCGGTGCCTGGGCCCAGGAGAACACCGCCTGAAAGACCAGGAACAGCAACACCGCCAGCAGGATCGGCCCGAAGATCGGGTGCAGCACCACGCGATCGATGCGGTCGCTCGCTGTGTGAGGTACCACGGCCGCCAGACCAAGGCGCTTCAGGATCGCGTGCACGGCTTCGTGATCGGCCTGGGTGCCGACGATGGGCTCGGCCGCAGAGGCCACCGTCGTGTGCTTCGGTCCGTGGCGCCATGCGTCCGGGTCATCGAGCAATTCGCACAGTCGGCCAGCACCGTCACTCTTCACACCCACGGTGGACACCACGGGGACACCCAGTTCTACCGCCAAGGCATCGGGATCGACCTTCAGCCCCTGGCGCGCCGCCAGGTCCGTCATGTTCAGCGCGACGATGCAGGGCAGGCCAAGACGCTTGACAGCCAGCACCATGCGCAGGTTCCGGCGCAAGTTGGTCGCATCGACGACGCACACCACCAGATCAGGGCGCTTCTCGCCACGCGCCCGGCCGTACAGCACATCGCAGGTGACGCGCTCGTCGGGCGAGCGCGCATGCAGGCTGTAGGCGCCGGGCAGATCGAGCACCCGCAAGGTCTTTCCCGCCGGCGTGACGAGCTTGCCTTCCTTGCGCTCGACGGTGACACCCGCGTAGTTGGCCACCTTCTGGCGGCTGCCGGTCAGCAGGTTGAACAGCGCGGTCTTGCCGCAGTTCGGATTGCCCACCAGCGCCACCAGGGGGCCGCCCCGGTGGACGTGGATGACGGCTTCGCTCACACCGACGATTCGACCAGGATGCAGGCGGCTTCGGCTCGCCGCAGAGCGAAGGTCGACAGGCCCACGCGCACCACCAGCGAGTCGCTTCCGAACGCACCCCTGGCCATCAACTCAACTTGCTCGCCCGGCATGAAGCCAATCTCTTCGAGCCACTGGGCCCATTCCGGCGCACGCTCCGGTGCCCGAACACCCGTCACGGTGCGTCGCGAGCGCAGTGGCGAGCGGTCCAGGGTCGACATGGGCAGGGATGTATTCACAGCAACTCCCGAGTTGAATGCAAATGATACCCGTTCTTGTATAGGCCGAATCCGCCCCCTGACCACTTGACGGCTGGGAGGACAATTGCGCGTGAACCAGCCCACCCTCACCCTGATCGCAGCCATCGCCCGCGGGGGCGCCATCGGCAAGGACAACCAGTTGCTGGTGCATCTGCCCGGCGACTTGCCGCGATTCAAGCGCCTCACGATGGGTCACCCGATCGTGATGGGCCGAAAGACGTGGGACTCGATCGGCCGACCGCTGCCTGGGCGTCGCAACATCGTTATCACCCGCAACCCGAACTGGTCGGCACCGGGCGCCGAGCCTGCACCGAGCCTCACCGCTGCCCTGTCCATGGCCGGGCAGGTCGAGCGGATCTGCGTGATCGGCGGTGCGGAGATCTACGCGCTGGCGCTGCCGCAGGCGGACGAGCTGTTGCTGACGGAGATAGACGCCGACCTTGAAGCAGACGCGTTCTTTCCCGACTGGCCGCGCGAGGATTACGACGTCGTTTCAAGCGAGACGCACTCCACGCCTGACGGATTGGTGTATCGCTACATCGATTACCGCCGAAAGCCGCGAGCCTGACTCCGATGCCGTTGCGTCGTGCCCACTGGGAACGCCACCGCACCAACCGCATCGGCTGGCTGCGCGCCGCGGTGATGGGGGCGAAGACGGCATCGTCTCCACCGCCAGCCTGCTGCTGGGCGTAGCCGCCGCTGGAACCGATCGCAGCGGGACCCTGGTCGCGGGGGTGGCAGCGTTGGTGGCCGGCGGCGCCGGCATCTGGCGCAGCGCCGGCCGTGTCGCGCTGTGGGGCGTGCTGGCGATGGGGGCAACGAGCCTGATGAGCTCGCTGTTCTCGGTCAGCGTTTAGAACGAAGTCCAGTCGTCACTGCCGGTCGCTGCGGCGGCCGGTGCCGGGATGGCGCTGGCGCGGAAGGGAGGGCGCAGGACATTGGTCGCGCGGTGCGGGCTGCGGCGCTCAGCGGGTACGGGTGCAGGTGACAGCGAGGCAACCGCCCTTGGCAGCCCCGCGGCCACATCCAGGCTGTCGACCGATCGAAGCTTGAAGAAGGCCACCTCGGCAACCAGCTGCTCCGCCTGCGTTTTCAGGCTTTCTGCGGCTGCAGCACTCTCCTCGACGAGCGCAGCGTTCTGCTGGGTGGCCTGGTCCATCTGCGTGACGGCCTCGCCAATCTGCGCCACGCCACTCGACTGCTCTGTGCTGGCCGCACTGATCTCGCCAATGATGTCGGTGACACGACGGATGGACGACACGATTTCGTTCATCTTGCTGCCGGCCTGATCGACCAGCTGGGTGCCGGCGTCGACGCGTTTGACGCTGGTGGTGATCAGTCCCTTGATCTCCTTGGCGGCATCGGCACTCCGATGTGCGAGGCTTCTCACCTCGCTGGCTACCACGGCAAAGCCGCGCCCTCGCTCACCAGCGCGTGCGGCTTCCACGGCAGCATTCAGCGCCAGGATGTTCGTCTGGAATGCAATGCCATCGATCACGCTGATGATGTCGGCAATGCGGCGCGAGCTCTCGCTGATGCCCTTCATGGTGTCGACCACCTGTTCAACGACCTGACCTCCCTCCACGGCAACAGCGGAAGCGCCGATTGCAAGCTGGTTGGCCTGGCGCGCGTTGTCGGCGTTCTGCGATACGGTGCTGGTCAGCTGCTCCATTGACGCTGAGGTTTCTTCCAGCGCGCTCGCCTGTTCCTCGGTACGACCCGACAGGTCGTTGTTGCCCTGCGAGATCTGCGCGCTCGCCGTGGCCACGCCTTCGGCGTTCTGCCGCACGCTTCCGACGATGCCGTTCAGTCGATCTGCCATTGTGGCCAGCGAGCGCAGCAGCTGGGCCGTTTCGCTCTGCCCTGATACCTGCAGGTTCATCGACAGGTCACCTTCGGCCACGGCACGCGACACCTCGACGGCGCGGTTCAGTGGGGCCGTGATCGATCGGATGATCCACATCGCCAGCAAGCTGGCGACCAACATCGCGGCCCCGCCAGCGGCCCACATCAGCGACTCACCCTGTTTCACCATGCGTTCAGCGTGCAGGCCCTCCTGGGTCATCAGCTCCGACTGGACATCGATCTCCTCGTTGACCGTCTTGAGATAAGCCAGTTGACGTGGACTCATTTCCTCGAAGAGTAGATTTCGTGCCTCTTCACTCTGGCCCGCGGAGGCCAGATCCAGGAAACGCGCCTCGACGCTGACAAAGGCAGCCCGTGCGTCAGCGATGGCTTTCATCCCGGCTTTGTCCTTATCGGAGCTCATCAGCTTGCCGAGTTCTTCCAGGGCGTCGGTGATCGCCTTGTTTGACTGCTCGACCGTCGCGCGCTCCTTCTGGATGTCGGCGGGCGCCGTCATCAGCAGCATGTTTCGCATCGAATGCGCGATCTGGTTGGCGAGGTCGTTGACGTCGTGTAGCTTCTCCGCCTTGGGGTAGCGGTCCTTCAGCACCAGCCTGAAGTCATCCTGAAGCTGATTGAACTTCAGGATGGCGGCGCCGCTGACCAGCGCGGTCAGCAACGCCAACATGCCGAACCCGAACCTCAGCCGGGTGGCGATTTTCATGTCTCGAATATTCACGTTCATCCCGTTTCGCGAATAAGTGGCTCGGGTGGAGCAATAAATTCCTTTTTGTGCCCCTGTTTCGGCATCCTTCAATCGTTCTTTAGCGCTTCATCAGAGCCTGGTGCTCGGCCATGCGCGGCGTCTTATGCCAACCGCAAACAAGCTTAGAAGCACTGAGTCGTTGTGCGTCCAGGCGCGCCGGCCAACAATCCGCACCTCGGCGAGCGCCGGCATCACCTTCCGCCCAAACGGCGACGACTCATGAATTTCCAGCAACTGCGAGCCGTCCGCGAAGCCATCCGCTGCGGATTCAACCTCACCGATGTGGCCGGCGTGCTGCACACCTCGCAGCCGGGCATCAGCCGGCAGATCCGCGAACTGGAAGACGAACTCGGCATCGACATCTTCGTGCGCGCCGGCAAACGCCTGACCCGTCTCACGCCACCGGGCGAGGCCGTGCTTCCTATCGTGGAACGCCTGCTGCTGGAAGCCGATAACCTGCGACGTGTGGGTCACGATTTCAACGCGCAGAGCACGGGCCGGCTGTCGATTGCCGCCACGCACTCGCAGGCCCGCTACGCATTGCCGACGGTGGTTCGCGACTTCCGCGAGGTCTACCCGGATGTGACCCTGGTACTTCATCAGGGCTCGCCGAAGCAGGTGGCTGAAATGCTGCTGTCTGGCGAAGCGGACATCGGCGTGGCCACCGAGGCACTGGCGCATTACGCCCCGCTGGTCGCCCTGCCCTGCTACCGCTGGACCCATAGCGTCGTGGTGCCGCCTGGCCACGAGTTGCTGAGCGTCGATGGGCCGATCTCGCTCGAACAACTGGCGCGCTTTCCCATCATCACCTATGAGGCCGGCTACACCGGTCGGGCGCACATCGACGACGCGTTCACGAAGGCCGGGCTCACACCCAACATCGTGCTCAGCGCCATGGATGCCGACGTCATCAAGACCTATGTCGAATTGGGAATGGGTGTGGGCATCGTTGCTTCGATCGCCTTCGACGCCGAGCGCGACCGCACGCTGCGCGCACTCGATGTGCGGCACTTGTTCGAAGTGAACCTCACGCGCCTGGCGATCCGTCGCGGCACCTGGCTGCGCGGCTACGTCTACGCCTTCATCGAGGCGTTTGCACCGACGCTTTCGCGCGCCGTGGTGGAGCGGGCACTGGCCGGTGACATCGACGAGGGTTGAGGCGCGTCAAGGACTTCAAGTCGGCAACGGATCGCTGGTCCGACGACCGGCGTGGTCGGTCCAGCAACCGGCCTCGTAGTCGTAGAGCTTGCATCGGCGTGCCGTGTCGGCGTACCAGCGCCACGAAAACGGCTGAATGACGATGCGGCCTGGCAGCCTGCTCTCCAGCAGCTTCTGCGCGCGCTTCAATCGATACAGAGGTACACCCATGTCCACGTGGTGCGCGGTGTGTTCCATGATGTGATGCAGCGCAGTGCCCATCGGCGAACGGAAAGTGAGGTGTGTGGTCGTCGACACGAAAGGCGCCGTCGCGGCCCAACGGGTCTTGTCGGCGTACCAGGCCACCTGGGTGTGCGTGTGGTGCAGGTACACCACCAATCCGATCATGCCGTTCCAGAAGACGAAGGGCACGACGAAACCGACCACGACCAGCCACCAAGGTGATTGGTCAGTCGCCACCGCCGCAACGACCAATCCACCGATCCAGATCAGCGCACCCGCTGACACGCCCAGGCAATCCCAGAGAAACGCCGGCCGGCGGGTCGGCAGGATCCGTTTGCTGGGAAAGTACATGCGGCGCCACCAGATCTCGATCAGGTAGTACAGCCACGGTGCCCATCCGCTGCGATAGACCTGCTCCAGCTTTCGCCGCCACATCGGCAGCGCCTCGTACTCCCGCAAGGTGCGCGGTTCCCAGACGAAATCGAAGCCTTTCAAGTTGGTATAGCCGTGGTGCACGATGTTGTGGCCCACCTCCCAAAGGCTGTAGGGCGTCAGCGAGGGCAGGAATACCAGCCGCCCGAGCCAGCGGTTGAGGCGCCGGTGGCGGGTCAGACTCTGATGACAGGCGTCATGGCCGAGTACGAACAGGCGCCCGATGACGAAGCCGGTGGCGAGCCCCGCCGCGAGCTGGACAACGGGCTGCCGCGCACGGATCGTGATCGCCAGACACACGACGAACAAGACCACATCGACCAGCACCAACCACAGCGCGAGGGCTGTGCTGGATGTCGAGATCGGCACCAGCCAGGCGCGCAAAAGCCTCCGGTGCGGTATCGGCGCCTGCGGATCCACCATCGTGCGATCCGGGGAAAGTGGGGTCGTCATGAGGCGTTGGGCAAAAACCCGAGCCTAGAGACGAGGATGCGGCCTGAGCTTGATCAATATCAAGGAGACACGCACCAACCAGCCTGCGTCAGATCATCGCGGCCGGGTCGGGTTGTTCTTCGGTGAAGCGTGTCACCCGGCGCGGCAGCAGGTGCACCGTCGAGCCCGTTTCGAGCTGCATCCGTTCGCGCAGCTTGCGGAATTCGGCCCGTGGCAGCTCGACATCGATGTAAGTACTGTCGTCGAGCCGCTTGAACTCCAGCCGGGTGTTCGGCCCGACGGTCAGGGCCTGCGACAGCGTCACCGCCACAGCGCCGTCCTGTGGCGTGGCGACGACCTCCAGTTCGTGCGGGCGCACGTAACTCACGTCGCGGCCAGCGGACACCGCGCCCTGCGCGTGGTCGAGTCGCCCGTGGAACAGGTTCACATCGCCCAGGAACTGCAACACGAATGGCGTGGCGGGCTGGTCATAGACCTCGTCGGGGGTACCGACCTGCTCGATACCGCCGAGGTTCATCACGACGATGCGATCGGCCACCTCCATGGCCTCTTCCTGGTCGTGGGTGACGAACACGCTGGTGACGTGAACCTCGTCGTGCAGGCGGCGCAACCAGCGTCGCAATTCCTTGCGCACCTTCGCGTCGAGCGCGCCGAATGGCTCATCGAGCAACAGCACCTTGGGCTCGACCGCCAGCGCGCGTGCCAGTGCGATGCGCTGCCTTTGTCCACCGGAGAGTTGATGCGGATAGCGGTCGGCCAACCAGTCGAGTTGCACCAGCTTCAACAGCTCGGAGACCTTCTTCTGGATCGCAGCCTCGTTCGGCCGCGTGGCCTTCGGCCTCACCCGCAGCCCGAAAGCGACGTTCTCGAAGATGGTCATGTGACCAAACAGCGCGTAGTGCTGAAACACGAAGCCCACATTGCGGTCTCGCACGTCGGTGTGGGTCGT
>CANHOE010000032.1 GCA_947462175.1 Burkholderiales bacterium
AACCGGGTAGTTCCAGCCCTCGCCGAATCCACTGATGTAGCGACCCAGCATCCAGCCTTGTGAGAGCGCTGTGAGCATCGAGCCCGCGAAGAACAGCCTATCCCAGAGGGGCTTGGCGCTGGACTTGGCTTTGACACGGAAGTCGAAGGCGACGCCGCGCAGCGTCAGGCCGACCAGCATGAGGGTGACGGGCAGATAAAGCTGCGTGAGCACCAGGCCATGCGCCTTCGGGAAGGCGACGAGCAGGATGCCGATGCCCAGCACCAGCCAGGTTTCGTTGGCGTCCCAGAACGGGCCGATTGATGCGATCAGCACGTCCTTTTCTTCGGCCGTAGCGCGCGGCATCAGCAGGCCGACGCCCAGGTCGTAGCCGTCGCTGATCACGTAGATCAGCATCGAAATACCCATCAGCGCCATGAAGATCACCGGCAGCGCCGTATCGAAGTTCATGATGCGCTGCCTCCGACAAGTGCCTCGGCGGCGCGGCCTTCCGCTTCTTCGAGAGCGTTCGTTTCGATCACGTCCTCCGGCTTCTCTGCCATGTACTTCAGCACCGCCACGTAAGCGACGATCAATGCGGCATACAGCGTCAAGTACATCGCGAGGCTGAGGACGATCATGGGCGAAGACACCGTGGTCGCAGCCACATCCGCGGTGCGCAGCAATCCGTAGACGACGAACGGCTGGCGTCCGATCTCGGTGACATACCAACCCGCCACCGTGGCGACCCAGCCTGAAAAGGTCATGCCGGCCAACACCCACAGCAGCAACTTGGGCAGGTGCGCGGCCTGCCATTGCGCGCGGCGTGCGATCCACCAGCCGCCCCAGCTGACTGCCAGCATCAACACGCCGGTGCCGACCATCACGCGGAACGCCCAGAACACCGGCGCCACCGGCGGGTGCATGTCCCCGAATTCGTTGATGCCCTTGATCTCCCCGTCTTCGTCGTGCGTGAGGATCAGGCTTGCCATGCGCGGGATGGCGATTTCGTACTTGTTGCTGCGTGTTTCGGCATCGGGCCAGGCAAACAGCAGTAGCGGGGCGCCACGCTCGGTCTGCCAAACCCCCTCCATCGCGGCAATCTTCTGAGGCTGGTGCTCGAGCGTGTTGAGACCGTGCATGTCGCCCACGGTCATTTGTACCGGGATCAGGACAGCGGACAGAGTCAGCCCCACACGCAGGATCTTCGGTGCCGAGCGCTCGGCCGCGCCGCGCAGCAACTGCCATGCACTCAGGCCGGCCAGCAGAAACGAGCAGGTCAGCGCAGACGCCAGCAGCATGTGTGCGAAGCGGTACGGGAAGGACGGGTTGAAGATGACTTCAGCCCAACTCACCACGTGAAAAACCCCGTCGATGACTTCGTGGCCCGCCGGGGTCTGCATCCAAGAATTCAAGGCCAGGATCCAGAACGCACTCACCGTGGTGCCGAAGGCGACGAAGAAGCTCGCCATCATGTGAATGCGCTCGCTGACCCGACCATGGCCGAACAGCATCACGCCCAGGAAGCCGGCTTCCAGGAAGAAGGCGGTCAGCACCTCGTAGCCCAGCAACGGGCCTGCGACATTGCCTGCTTTTTCCATGAAGCCGGGCCAGTTGGTCCCGAACTGGAAACTCATCGTCACGCCACTGACCACGCCCAGCGCGAAGCTGAGCGCAAACACCTTGGTCCAGAAGCGGTAGGCCGCAAGCCAGGCGGTGTCTTGCGTCGTCAGCCAGCGCCAGCGGAAGAACAGCAGCACCCAGCCCAGTGCGATCGTGATCGTGGGGAACAGGATGTGGAAAGTGATGTTCGCAGCGAACTGCATGCGGGCGAGGATCAACGCGTCCATCAACTGACTGCCTTTCAGGAGGGTGATTTGCCATCGGCCGCGAGCTTCGCCTTGCCGGTGAGTTGGAGCAATCTTTGCACCTTCGACCCCATCTTCATCAGCTGCGCGAGGGTCTTCTGGTCCATGCGTTGCACGTCGTCGAACCAGGTCGTCATCAGCTCGATCAGGTCGTGCATGCTTTTCATGCGCTGCTGTGCGATGCGGTCCTCTTCGGTCGTCGCCTCTTCGAGCAACGCATTGCGAAGCATCGATAACGTGGGTTCGATCTCGCGGCGCCGACGCACTTCGGCCAGGGTTCGGAAAATCTCCCAGGCATCGGTCGGTGCTTCGAAGTACTCGCGGCGATCGCCGGGCAGATGGCGCAGATGCACCAACTGCCACGCCTGAAGCTCCTTCAGGCCCATGCTCACGTTGGAACGCGAGAAGTCGAGAGATTCGCCGATGTCGTCGGCATTCAGTGGCCGGGGCGACACGAAGATCAGCGCGTAGATCTGGCCCACAGTGCGGTTGATGCCCCACCGGCTGCCCATCTCGCCGAAATGGCTGACGAAGCTGCGCACGAGAGGGGAGAGTGCCGAAGTATTGGGATGCACTTGCATCAGACGAACCATACCGAAACAGATGGCCCGTAGTGTATCGAAAATTCAGTAATTACTGAAAACTGATGCTGGTCTCTCCGATGGATTGAATGATTCTTGCGCTCATGCCTGCGCCCAGAAGACTGCGAACCATCCCTGGGCATCAACCCAGCAGCGCGTGCGCGAAAATCCTGCCGATTGCAGCAGGGCGGCGAAGCGCTCGACGCTGTACTTGTACGAGTTCTCCGTGTGCAGACGCTCGCCGGCCTCGAATCGCCGTTCACCCTCGGGCCAGCGCACAGCCAGCGCACGTCGTGCCTCAAGGTGCATCTCGATGCGTGAGGCCTCGGGATTGAAGAAAGCCACGTGGCGCCAGTCACGCGGCTCGAAATCGCTGCCGATCAGCCGGTTCAGGTGGCGCAGCAGATTCAGGTTGAAGGCGGCGGTGACGCCCAGCGAGTCGTCATACGCTGGCTCCAGATGTTCGATGGCCTTGATCAGATCGACTCCGATCAGCAGACCGCCGCCGATCGCCTGGCGTCGAACGCTGTCGAGAAATGGCTCGGCCTGCGCAGGGGTGAAATTGCCGATGCTCGACCCCGGATAAAAGAACACCGGTCTGCCCAGCACGATGTCCGGTGGCAGCGCCAGTGCGCTGGAAAAGTCCAGGCCGACACCTGCCACGTCGAGCTCAGGATGCTGGCGCTGCACATCGGTCAGCGCCTGTTCCAGAAAGCCAACCGAGATGTCGACTGCCACATAGCGCGCGGGTCGCAGCATCGGGATCAGCCGCAGCGCCTTGGCGCAGTTGCCCGCCCCCAGATCGACCAATGTGCCGACGTGGCCGATCGCCTGCGCGATGGCCAAGGCGTTGGCCGACAGGATGGCTGCCTCGGTGCGTGTCGGGTAGTACTCTGGCAGCTCTGTGATTGCTTCGAACAGGCGTGACCCCAGTGCGTCGTAGAGGAACTTCGGCGACGCTGTGGCCTGCGCAGCGACCAGACCGTCGATCAATTCCCGTCGAGTGCGCTCAGCGTCGTCGCGATGCAGTTGCACCAGTCGAACGGGGGCATCGACGACAGAGCCCTGCGCTGGCGATGGGACGGACGATGCGATGGGTTTCAAGGCGGGGTACTCCATGGTCGGTGGTCGGCCGTGATGCCTCGACCTTTCAGTGCATTGTGTTGCCAGGCCACACCCAGCGTAGGGTGTGGACACAATCGGTCACGCGCCAAGCTCCAGCGATGCCCACCGCCGATAATTTGCGACCCCTTCGACCACCCTCCATGCAAATCGGATTTTCCAACAACGAGTTTCTGTTTGGCGTGCTGGTTGCAGCCGGCGCCTGCCGCTGGGCCTGGCGGCGCAAGCTGAGCCGGATGGACGAGCCACCGCTGCGGCGGCCGCTGTGGGCGAGCCTCGGTACCGAGTTGTTCGTTGTCGTTGCGCTGATCTTCACTTGTCGCGTGGCAGTTGCAGACTGGCCCAGCGTGCCATCAAGTTCGATGGAGCCCACGTTGCGGGTGGGTGATTACCTGTTGATCAACCACCTGGCCTATGGCCCGAGGTTGCCGTTCACCAACACGGCCATCGAGTTCGGGCAGCCGCAGCGCGGTGACGTGGTCGTCTTTCGCTACCCGCATGATGTGTCGCAGTTCTATGTCAAGCGCCTGGTCGGCATGCCGGGCGATGTGGTGGCGTTCACCGGCGGGATCGCCTCTATCAACAGCGACGCACCGAATGCAGAGATGCTGGAGGACGCTGAGCTGGCTCGACTTCAGGTGCGCCGCACCGAAGAGGACCGTGGCCAGTGGATGGTTCTTGAGTCGGCGGCGGCGCCACCCCGCGTGCTGAAGCTCAACCCTTTCATCCTTGGCCGCACACCGATCAATCTGGACGACGCCGGCCTCTCCGCGCATTGCCAGTCTCCGCGCGGGGGGGAATGGCAATGCACTGTGCCAGCGGGCCAGTACCTGATGCTTGGCGACAACAGAGATGCCTCCGGCGACTCGCGCGAGTGGGGCTTCCTTCCGCACGAGCAGGTCTATGGCAAGGCAGTTCGCGTGCTGTTCAACTTCAGGCAATCTGGCAGGGCATGGACGCCGCTATGAACCTCTCGGTGCACCAACGATGACCCATCCATCCGATTCGACGACTCCCACAGATGCCGCACGCGGTGATCTCGACGCCAGGCACATTGTTCTTGGCCTGTCGGGTGGCATTGCCTGCTACAAGGCCGCCGAACTGGCGCGTGCACTGGTGAAAGCCGGTGCCACGGTGCAGGTGGTGATGACCGAGGCAGCCGAACAGTTCATCACGCCGGTGACGATGCAGGCCTTGTCGGGACGCCCGGTGTTCACCAGCGCCTGGGACGCGCGCGAAGTGGATGGCAATGCGAACAACATGGCGCACATCAACTTGACGCGGCATGCCGATGCGGTATTGGTGGCGCCGGCCAGCGCCGATTTCATGGCCAAGCTGTTGCACGGTCGCGCCGACGACCTGCTGAGCCTGTTGTGTCTGGCGCGCCCGGTCGAAACCTGCCCGCTGCTGATCGCTCCCGCGATGAACCGCGAGATGTGGGCGCACCCAGCGACCCAGCGCAACGTGGCCCAGCTGCGCGCCGATGGGACCCACCTGCTGGGCCCGGACAGCGGTGCGCAAGCCTGCGGTGAGGTGGGCGATGGCCGCATGCTCGAACCCGAGCAACTGCTGGAGGAACTGATCGGCTTTTTCCGGCCGAAGCCACTCGCTGGCAAGCGCGTGCTGATCACTGCCGGGCCCACCTTCGAGCCGATCGACCCGGTGCGCGGCATCACCAACCTGTCCAGCGGCAAGATGGGGTTTGCCGTCGCGAGAGCGGCGGCAGAGGCAGGGGCCGAGGTCACGCTGGTCGCGGGCCCGGTGCACGTGGCCACACCGCGCGGGGTTCGGCGCATCGATGTGCGCACCGCCTTGCAGATGGCCGACGCAGTCATTCCCCTGGCGCCGATGCAGGATGTGTTCATCGCCACCGCGGCAGTGGCCGACTGGCGGCCCGCGAGCTTGGCCGAGCAGAAGATCAAGAAGAACGGCAGCAAGGTGGCACCGACTTTCGAACTGACCGAGAACCCGGACATCCTGGCAGCGGTGGCTAAGCAGGCACTGGTGGAGGGCCATCCGTTCTGCGTCGGCTTCGCGGCCGAAAGTCACGACCTGCTGAAACACTCCCGCGAGAAGCGCGAGCGCAAGCAGATCCCTTTGATCGTCGGCAACCTGGGACCTGCCACCTTCGGGCGCGACGACAACGCGCTGGTGCTGGTCGATGCACAAGGCGAACGCGAACTGCCCCCAGCCGACAAGCTGACGCTCGCCCGGTGGCTCATCGCCGACATCGCCCAGCGACTCCAATCCACGGAAACACCCTCATGACAACGATCGATGTGAAAGTACTGGACCCGCGCATGGCCGAGGCCCTGCCGGCCTATGCCACTCCGGGCAGCGCAGGCCTGGATCTGCGCGCCTGCCTCGAAGAGCCCTTGCTGATCGAACCTGGCCAGACGCGGTTGATCCCCACCGGTCTGGCGATCCACATCGCCGATCCGGGCCTGGCCGCGATGATCCTGCCGCGCTCTGGGCTCGGCCACAAGCACGGCATCGTGCTGGGCAATCTGGTCGGCCTGATCGATTCGGACTACCAGGGCCCGTTGATGGTCAGTTGCTGGAACCGCGGCCAGGCGGCCTACACCGTGCAGCCGATGGAGCGCATCGCGCAACTCGTCATCGTGCCGGTGGTGCAGGCGGGCTTTCGCCTCGTGGACGCGTTCGAGGCCTCAGACCGCGGCGCTGGTGGCTTTGGATCGACTGGCGCCCGCTGACGCCGCCGTGCCCGGTCAGTGCAGGAGCGGGCCGGGTGGCATCGCGTTGAGCACGCTGAAGGCCGGCTGCCCGACACTGCCCGCCTCGAGCTCGTCAGCCGTGGCTGCGCGCACGTGCTGTACCTTCAGGTGGAGCCGCAGCGCGCGTCCGGCCAACGGGTGGTTGCCGTCGAGCACCACGTGCGTGGGGTACACCTCGGTGACGGTGTAGAGGACGTCTGTGGGCATGTCTGGCGTCACAGCGCCTTCGGGCATGCCCTCGAACTGCATGCCGATCTCGATGCCGTCGGGAAACACCGAGCGCTCCTCGAAGAACACCAGCGCTGCGTCGTAGTCGCCGAAGGCCTGTTCGGGTTCGAGGTGCAGAGAGGCTTCGAAGCCGATGGTCTGGTCGAGTACCGCAGCTTCAACCTGTTCGAGCAGATCGACACCGCCAAAGAAAAACTCGACCGGTTCTGCCAGCTCGTCGATCAACTGGCCTTGGGCGTCTTCAAGTCGCCAGGTGAGTGCGACGACGCAAGGGGAATGAATGTGCATCCGGAAATGATCGCACAGGGCTGAACAGTGCTTGCAGCGCTGTGACTTCCTGGTCGAACGGGCGCATGGACAATCGCGCGCATGACCACCGACACTCCCACTCCCCTGCTGGGCGGGCTGAGCCCGCAGGCTTTCATGCGCCGTCATTGGCAGAAGAAGCCCTTGCTCATTCGCCAGGCACTACCTGGCGCCGAACCGGCACTCGACAGGGCCGCGCTGTTCGCCCTGGCCGATACCGAGGGTGTCGAGTCGCGTCTGATCGAGCGACGCGATGGCCGCTGGTCCTTGCGCCACGGGCCGTTCACCCGACGCCAATTGCCTCCGCTTGCCAGGCCCGAGTGGACGCTGCTCGTGCAGGGGGTCGATCTGCATGCTCCGGCTGCACATCAATTGCTGTCGCACTTCCGATTTGCATCCGACGTGCGGCTCGATGATGTGATGATTTCGTACGCCACCGATGGCGGCGGCGTCGGTCCTCACATCGATTCCTACGATGTATTCCTTCTCCAGTTGGCCGGTCGGCGTCGTTGGCGCGTCGGCCGTGCCAAGCAGCCTGCGCTCGTGCCTGATTTACCGTTGAAGATCCTGGCGAATTTCAAGCCAGAGCACGAATGGACTCTGGAGGCGGGCGACATGCTGTACCTGCCGCCCGGTTGGGCGCACGAGGGTGTGGCGGACGGTGAGTGCCTCACCGCATCGATCGGCTTCCGGGCGCCGACCCGCAACGAGGTCGGCATGCAGGTGTTGCAGCGCATGCTCGACGTCCTCGATGACGACGACGGAGGCATCGGGCTTCGTTTTCGCGATGCGTCGCAGGCGGCCACCGATCAACCAGCACGCATTCCCTCGCGGATGACCGACTTCGCTGTTGATGCGGTCAGGCGCTTGGTCGAAGATCCGCACTCTTTGCATTGCGCGCTGGGCGAATGGCTCAGCGAGCCCAAGCCGCAGGTCTGGTTCGAGCCCATCGAGGCCTTGCCCGGTCGCTGCGCTGTCGCACTGGATCGGCGCACCCGGATGCTGTACGACGATAGGCATGTCTTCATCAACGGAGAATCCTTCGTCGCTTCCGGGCGTGATGCGCGCCTGATGCGGCAGCTTGCCGACGCCCGAACGCTCGATGCACTTGCGGTGGCGGCGCTCGGGCCCGATGCCTGGGAGCTTCTGCAGTCGTGGGTGTTCCAAGGGTGGCTGCGTGCGGACGTGCGTGGAGATGGCTGTTGAATTGCTCACTGTGAGGGACCCAGCGAGGAGCTCGAACCATGAATCTTCCGGCGAATGGGCTGTTTGATACCCGAGGCCAGTTTCAGTCAGCTGTGCGATCGGCGTTTGCGCAGATAGCAGCGGCTGGCACGCGAGAAGTCTGGCTGTGCGATGAAGACTTTGCAGATTGGCCGCTCAATGACCCGCAAGTCGTTGAGCACCTGTCGCATTGGGCTGGCGCGCCTCGGCGATGCACGGTGATGGCCAGTCGCTATGACCGTATTCAGAGACTGCATCCGCGCTGGGTGCATTGGCGACGGCAGAGGTCGCATGTGGTGCATTGCCGAACCCCCGATGAGTCGCAAACCAACCCACTGCCTGGCTTGCTGCTGGCGCCCGGTTTGTTAACGCTGCGCCTGATCGATCGCGAGCGTTGGCGAGGTTTGATTTCCGTTGATCCTGCCGACGCTGCTCCGGTGCGTGAACGGCTTGATGTGCTGATGCAACGTTCCGCCGAAGCGTTCCCTTCAAGCACGCTAGGTTTGTGAGGAATTTTTCGCTTGCGACATATAATAAATGGCTGTTGACTGAGGGTTTGTTGGCCTTTAGCTCCTGAGTTTTGGGTTTGTCGTTCAGGCGACGACTCTGGACCGTATCTCTTTTTATTTACCTTTTTACTGAGGATGAACATGAACAAGTCGCTCGTGCTGGCTACCCTGTTTGCTGCTGTTGCTCTTTCCGCTTGCGGCAAGAAAGAAGAAGTTGCTCCAGCCATGGAAGCGGCTTCTGCTGCGGCCGCGCCTGCCATCGCTGAAGTCTCCGCTGCTGCTGCCTCGGCAGTCGACACCGCCGCTTCGGCTGCTGCTGATGGCTCGACGGCAGCCGGCGCGACGATGGATGCCGCCAACGCTGCAGCCGACGCCGCCAAGGACGCTGCTGCCAAGGCTGCTGATGCCGCCACGGGCGCAATGAAGAAGTAATCGGGTCAGCCCGGAACGAAAAAGCCGCCTGAGGGCGGCTTTTTCGTGGGCGTTTGCCAAGGAGGTATGGTGAGCGCTCGTTGATGCTTGCAGGGCCGCTGCGAGAGCCGCGACCCTTTGCGCCATCTATCTCGCGGTTACTTCAGATCATTCACCAGCAGCTTGGCAAGACGCGTCGCGACCTCGTTGTCTGGTGCGCCGCCCTCGGAGGTCTGCACCGCGACTTTGCTGCGCTGGCCGTCGCCCTTGACCTGAACGCGATAGCGAACCACCTGTTTGGCGTCCTTCTTGTCGCTGCCTCCGCCCAGGCTCAGCAATTTGCTGAAAAGGCCGGGCTCCTGCTTCGTCGGTGCTTCGTTCTGATCGGTGTAGCTGACGTAGTAGAAGCCCTGCGCGCGATCACGGTCTTCGACCGCAAACCCGCTTCGGTCGAGCGCCAGACCAACCCGACGCCAAGCACGATCGAAATCGTCGTCCACTTGCAGGGTTCCTGCCGCACCGCCCGACAGCAGGCGCGCGCGCGGGGGCGGAGCCTCTCCAGGCGCGACCAGTGCGGTGGCGCGTTCTTCCTGTGCGCCTAACTTGAGCAGCAGCCGACGCAGCATCTCAGCCTCGAGTTCCGGCTCTGGCGGGCGCGCCTGCCACGTGCTGCTGTCCTTGTTCGAGCCGGTCAGGACCTCGACTGCACCGCGGTGGCTGATGTAGATCTCGCTGCCGTTTGCGCTGCGCTCCACCCGCGTACGGTAGCGGTCTCGCTCGCCGCTGTCCCAGGCGGAATCGAAAACAAGGCCGATCGTCGAGCGGATGAAGTCCTGCGGAACCTTGGACCGGTTCTCGTTCCAGTCGGTCTCCATCACGCCGACGTCGGCCTGATCGACCGCCAAGGTGAAGCCACGCTCGCCCCAGAACTGCTTGAGCTTGGGCCACACCTGCTCGGGAGTCAACGTGGTGACGATCCAGCGGTCGTTGCCGCTGCGGTCAATGGTCACATTCGGATCGGTGGTCGGCAGCACACCGGGTGCATTGGTGCCGCCGCCCGTGGTTGCGCCGAACGAAGGCGGCTGGTAGGTCGCCGCGCTGACCACACCCGAGCCATCCTGCTTGTAGCGGGAGTCACGTGCCAGTTGCGTCAGATCTGGCGGTACTTCAAGCCCCTGCGTCTGCGCCGATTGGGTGCGGTAGTCGACCTTGTCGCCCTTGAACAAGCTGCCGACCGAGGTGCAACCTGCCAGGCCGATCACCGCCACCGAGCTGACGAGGCGCTTGGCGCGCAAGCCACTGTTCGATACGGTGTTGGAGCGGGCTTGTTTCGTATCTGTCACGTTGTTCATCTCCGTGGGGGTGGCGGCGCCAGTGCCGCGCAGCCCATTGATCGCCGATGGCGAAAGAAAGGACATTCGAGGTTTATCGGGCGACCGGCGACGGCCGCTCACAGCAAGCCCGCATCACGCAGGGCAGCGCCGACAGTGGCCGCACCTGTCGGGGTCAGCGGCAGCAGTGGCAGGCGCAGTGTGTTCTTGCATCGACCCAGTTGGGACAGTGCCCACTTGGTCGGTGCCGGGCTGGGTTCGGTGAACAGATGCTTGTGCAGCGGGAGCAAACGCATGTGAATGGCCGTGGCTTCACGCACCTTGCCCGCCATCGCGGCCATACACAGGTCGTGCATCGCACGAGGCGCCACGTTGGCTGTGACGCTGACGTTGCCGTGTCCGCCCAACAGCATCAGCGCAATGGCGGTCGGGTCATCGCCAGAATAGACCGAGAAGCCAGGCGGCGCATGCTTGATCAGCCACGCTGCGCGTTCGATGTTGCCCGTGGCTTCCTTGACCGCGACGATGCCCGGCAGCTGCGCCAGGCGCAGCGTGGTTTCCGGCTGCATATCGGCCACGGTGCGGCCAGGCACGTTGTAAAGAACGATCGGTGTGTCGACCGCTTCGGCGATCGCCTTGAAGTGCTGGTAGATACCTTCCTGAGAGGGCTTGTTGTAGTACGGCACCACCGAGAGCACGCAGTCCGCGCCGACCTGCTTCGCGAATCGCGTCAGCTCGATCGCTTCGCGCGTGGAGTTGCCGCCGGCGCCGGCCATGATCGGGATGCGCCCCCGCGCATGTGTCACGGCCACGCGGATGATTTCGCAGTGCTCTTCCACCGACACGGTCGGGGACTCGCCTGTGGTGCCAACCACGCCGATGCAGTCCGTGCCCTCGGCGATGTGCCAGTCCATCAGGCTGCGCAGCGTGTCGTAGTCGACACTGCCGTCGTCGTGCATCGGCGTGACCAGCGCGACGATGCTGCCAGTGATCGGTTTCATGGGAATTCCTTGCAAGCTTTCGATTTTAGCTGGCGCGGGGATGATTCAGGGGCGGCAGCGGATGGCGCTGCATCTCGGCGTTGCGGGTCGACGGGCGAATTGCCACCAGGCGCTGTATGAAACGATCGGGTCGGCTGCAAAAACCATCTTCGTAAGCCACCACGCGCAGTCCGTGCGTTGTCGCGACCTGCAGCAACTCGCCGGGGCGCAGCAGAAAGTCCGGGTTGGAGGGTTTGCCGACGTTGGCGTTTCCTTCGGCAAAGGTTTCGTAGATCAACACACCTGAAGCAGCCACGCTGCGGGCGATGTCCGGCAAGAGCGCACGCCACAGGTAGTTCGTCACGACCACGGCCGAAAAAGTTTCTCCTTGCAAGGGCCAGGGCTGTCCCTCGAGGTCGGCGACCACGGTGCGCGCCAGTTCCCGCAGGCCTTCAAGCGCCGCGGCGTCGCGATCCACCGCCGTGACCGTGCCACCCAGATCACGGAACCAGTGGGTGTGTCTGCCGCTGCCGCAGGCCACATCGAGCACGGTACTGCCGGCGGGCACCAGGTGAGACCAGCGACGCACCCACTCGGAGGCGATGAGGTTGGAAGCGGTGAGGCTGCTGTGCGCTGCAGGAGAGCGCCGCTCTGGCGTCGAGGTGTCGGTCATGTGGGAGTGCGCGGGCGCGTGTGGAAATGTATGCCAGCCCGTCCACGAGGCGGCTTTCCTGGTGCTGTCTGCGCCGGGATACCGCTCCCTACAATCCGCCGCCATGGTCAACCGCCCCCCCGCACGAATCCCCACCACCCCCGTGTCTGTCAGCCCCTCCAGCTACGGCGAATCCTCGATCCGTGTGCTGAAAGGCCTCGAGCCGGTCAAGCAGCGGCCGGGCATGTACACCCGCACCGACAACCCGCTGCACATCGTGCAAGAGGTGATCGACAACGCCGCCGACGAGGCCTTGGCCGGCCACGGCAAGCGCATCGATGTGACCTTGCACACCGACGGCTCGATCAGCGTGCACGACGACGGCCGTGGAATTCCGTTTGGCCTGCACCCCGAAGAGCAGCGTCCGGTGGTCGAAATCGTCTTCACCCAGTTGCACGCCGGCGGCAAGTTCGACAAGGGCTCGGGCGGTGCGTACAGCTTTTCCGGGGGCTTGCACGGCGTGGGGGTCAGCGTGACCAATGCGCTGTCGAAGCGGCTGGAGGTCACGGTGTTTCGTGAGGGCCAGGTGGCCCGGCTGGTGTTTGGCGACGGCGACGTGATCGAGCCGCTGACGTTGCGCAAGGCGGTCTTGTCGGCATCCTCGGGCGACCGCAGGAGCGGAACCACGGTGCGCGCCTGGCCCGACGCGAAGTACTTCGAAAGCGTCGACTTGCCACGGACCGACCTGACCCATCTGCTGCGCAGCAAGGCCGTGTTGATGCCTGGCGCCAGCGTGTCATTGACGATCGAAAAGACGGGCGAGGTACAGACCTGGCTGTACCAGGGTGGTCTGCGCGACTACCTGATGCAGACGCTGAGCGCTGATCCGCTGATTCCGCTGTTCGAGGGCGCTTTCCACGCCGATGGCTCCGAGTCCGACAACTTCGCCAACTTTGCGAAGGGCGAGGGCGCCAGCTGGTGCGTGGCCTTCACCGAAGACGGCGCACCGGTGCGCGAGAGCTACGTGAACCTGATCCCCACCGTCAACGGCGGTACGCACGAGTCGGGG
>CANHOE010000033.1 GCA_947462175.1 Burkholderiales bacterium
CGACGCGACCTGAACCGCGAGATCAACATGGACGCGAACGCCTACGGCCGCAGCTCGGGCGATGTCTCGGCCGACATCCGGCGCATCCTGGACAGCGTGGCCTGGCCCCCCGGCTACCGCTACAGCTTTGGTGGCAGCACGAAGAACATGGCCGAATCGTTCAGCTATGCGATCGGCGCGCTCGGGCTGGCGGTGGTGTTCATCTACATGATCCTCGCGAGCCAGTTCCGCAGCTTCCTGCAGCCGCTGGCGCTGATGACATCCTTGCCGCTGACGCTGATCGGGGTGGTGCTGACGCTGCTGATGTTCGGATCGACCCTGAACATGTTCAGCATCATTGGCATCGTGATGCTGATGGGGCTGGTCACGAAGAACGCGATTCTGCTCATCGACTTCGCTATTCGCGCGCGGGAGGGCACCGTGCCCGGCGAGGTGGCGACCGACCGCGAGAGCGCGCTGCTGCTGGCAGCGCGGGTGCGGCTTCGTCCGATTCTGATGACCACGCTGGCGATGATTTTCGGCATGGTGCCGCTGGCCTTCGCGCTGTCCGAGGGATCGGAGCAGCGCGCGCCGATGGGCCAGGCCGTGATCGGCGGCGTCATCGCCTCGTCGTTGCTGACGCTGGTCGTGGTGCCGGTGGTCTACTGCTACCTTGACGATTTGGCGGTATGGCTCAAGCGGCGCTGGGCCCGTCGGTCCCCCAGCGCTGACACACCACCGCTGATCATGAGCAAATAAAATGCGTCTTTGCCGTCAGGCGTCGCCCGTTTTCGTCTGCTCGCACCGCATGACACCTCACTGCCACCCAGCCCAGGATCGCCATGGACATTGAACACGCCCGCTTCAACATGATCGAGCAGCAGATCCGGCCCTGGGAGGTGCTCGATGTCGAGGTGCTGTCGCTGCTGGCAGCCATCCGGCGCGAGGATTTCCTCCCGCCGAAAGCTCGTTCGATGGCCTTTGTCGACACCGAAGTCGTGCTGCCCACTTCCACAGGCACGCCGCAATCCATGTTGTCGCCGAAGGTCGAGGCCAGGCTGCTGCAGGAGCTTGACGTCGGCAAGCACGAGCGGGTGCTCGAGGTCGGCGCTGGCTCGGGCTTCATGGCGGCCTTGCTCGGCCACCGCGCACAACAGGTGCTGAGCCTGGAGATCGATGCCGATCTGTCTGCCTTTGCCAGCGCCAACCTGCGCCGCGCCGGGGCTTCCAACGTCACCGTGCGTCTGGCCGATGGATCGAAGGGCAGCGCCGCCGACGGTCCTTTCGACGTGATCGTGCTGTCCGGATCGGTGCCCCAGGTGCCGCAGATGCTGTTCGATCAGCTCAAGCCCGGGGGCCGGCTGGTGGCCATCGTCGGCCAGCTGCCGATCATGCAGGCGGTGCTCTACACCTGCGGCGCGGTCGGTGGGACTGCTGATCGAAGCACGATCAGCAGCGTCGAGCTGTTCGACACCGTGGCGCCCAGGCTGGTCGGCTTCGACGAGCCCAGCCGGTTTCACTTCTGATGCAGCACATCGGCGCGCGCGAGTTTGCAGTGCTGCTTGCCGGCGCAAAAGCGTCCATGCAGGCAGCCGAATTGCCTCTGCTGCTGGATGTGCGCGAGCCCTGGGAGTTCGAACTGGCTTCGCTGCGCGCTGATGGCCTCGTCACCGTCAACCTGCCGATGAGCGAGATCGTGCAGCGCATCGGCGAACTCGACCCGGCGCGAGCCACCGTCTGCCTGTGCCACCACGGTGTGCGCAGCGCGCAGGTGGCGGCGTTCCTCGAGCAGCGCCAGGGGTTCACCTCGGTCACCAACTTCACGGGCGGCATCGATGCGTGGTCGATCGAGGTCGATCCGGGTGTTCCGCGTTATTGAGTCCCGCCGTTGATCGCCCCCGTTCATCGTTCCCACTGAGCCGCAGCCATGCTGACCCCGCCGATTCACCGTCGATGCGCCTTGCTGGCACCGAGGCAGCAGCCCTGGGCGCGGATGGCAACGCTCACCGCACTGAATCTGGCCGCGCTGTGCATGGGCACTGCGCAGGCGCAGAGCCTCGACGAGCTCTACACCGCCGCGCGTGGCTACGACGCGACCTATCTCTCGGCTCGCTCACTGGCCGACTCGGCCCAGTACCGCGCTGCACAGGCTGACGCGCTTTTGCGACCGAGCGTGAGCCTGGACGCCAGTGCCAACACCGGGCGCGTCGAAACCGGGTTTGCCAATGGTTCGTTCAACACCCGGTCTGGGCAAGTGTCCGCACGTCAGCCGCTGTTCAACCTCAACAGCAGCGTCACCATCGACCAGGCACAACGTGAGCTGGAGGCCTCCGCTCTGCGGCTGGAGGTGGCCGAGCAGGACCTCATCGTGCGGTTGGCCCAGGCCTATTTCGATGTGCTGGCAGCGCAGGATGCGCTGGCCACCAACCGCACCAGCAAGGTCGCGATCAGCGAGCAACTGGCGTCGGCGAAGCGCAATTTCGAGGTGGGGACGGCGACCATCACCGACACGCGCGAGGCCCAGGCCCGCTTCGATCTGGCCACTGCGCAGGAGCTCGCCGCCGACAACGATCTGCGCAACAAGCGCATCGCACTCGACCTCCTGGTCGGCCGCAGCAACGTCGAGCCCAAGGGCCTGACGCCACCCGTCAGCCTGCCGTCGATCGCTCCCGCCGACGCAGAAGTCTGGGCGCGCAATGCCGATGCACAACATCCGTCGGTACGGCTGGCGCAGCTGTCTCTCGACGTAGCGCGGCTCGAAACCAGCAAGGCCCGCTCGGGCCACTTTCCGACACTCGACGCGGTGGCCAGCGTGAGCAGCCAGTACAACTCGACCGGGAGGAGCGGCAGCCAGCTTTCCAGCGCCGGCACCACCAACACCGGCAGCATCGGTGTGCAATTCAATCTGCCGCTGTTCACCGGTTTGTCGGTGCAGAACCGAATCAAGGAAACGCTGTCGCTCGAAGACAAGTCGCAGAACGATCTGGAAGCTGCGCGCCGAGCGGTGTCGCTGAGCACCCGGCAGGCTTACTTCGGCGTGCAGTCTTTGCAGGCGCAGGTACTCGCATTGGAGGCGGCCGAATCATCCAGCGCGCTGGCCCTGGAGGCGACACAGGTCGGCTACCGTGTGGGCGTGCGGGTCAACATCGATGTGCTGAACGCGCAGACGCAGCTCTACACCACACGTCGCGACCTCTCGAAAGCCCGCTACGACACCTTGCTGGGCGGCCTGCGTTTGCGACAGGCCGCTGGGCAGCTGAAGCCGGAGGATGTGACCGCCGTCAGCCGGCTGTTGGCTCGCTGACCCAATCACCTGCGCAATGCGGGCAAGTCAGCGCCGCATCAAGGTGCTCTTGCCGAACAGGCTCTCGATGAGGTCTACCGCCACCTCGGCGGTCTGGTTGCGAACATCGAGCGCCGGGTTCAGCTCCATCACGTCGAGGCTGGCCAGCCGACCGGTGTCGGCGATCATCTCCATGCACAGCTGCGCTTCGCGGTAGGTCGGCCCGCCCGGGACGGTGGTGCCCACGCCTGGCGCGATCTGCGGGTCGAGGAAATCGACATCGAAGCTGACGTGCAGGTGCGTGTTGACGTCGAGCGTGGCCAGTGCGAGTTCCATCGCGTGGCGCATGCCCATCTCGTCGATGAAGCGCATGTCGAAGACATCCAATTCCTGTTCGTGAACGAAACGCTTCTCGCCGGCATCCACACTGCGGATGCCGATCTGCCGCACCCATTTCGGGTTGATCGCGGGAACCTGGCCGCCGATCTCGATCAATTCCTGGGGACCATGGCCACACAGGCAGGCGACCGGCATGCCGTGGAGGTTGCCGCTGGGCGTCAGCATGTGCGTGTTGAAGTCGGCGTGCGCATCCAGCCACAGCACGCGCAGCCGCTTGCCGACCTCACGGCAGTGGCGCGCCACGGCGCTGATCGATCCGATGCCGAGACAGTGGTCGCCACCCAGCAGCACCGGCATCCGGTTCAGCTTGAGCTCGGCATAGACCGCGTCGTGCACCAGACGGTTCCAGGCGATCACCTCCGGCAGGTGCCGGTAGCCGTCTGCTGCGGGCAACCAGGGGTTGGTCGGGCCGCTGAGGTTGCCGCGGTCGAGCACCTCGAGTCCGTGGCCCTGCAGTGCCGGTACGATGTTCGCGACCCGCAGTGCTTCAGGTCCCATGCTGGCGCCGCGCCTCCCGGCACCGATGTCGGTGGGCGCACCGATCAGGCTCAGGTGCAGGTTCATGTGCAGGCGGTCTAAGGTGTCAGATGTCGACGGCGAACTCGCCAGTCTGCGTCGCCGGTGCGTCGAAGCCGTATTCCGCTTCGAGCACAGCCCAGGCTTCCTCGGCGGTCTCGACGTAGCGAAACAGGTGCACGTCAGCGGGCGAAATCATGCCGGTCTCGATCAGCACATCGAAGTTGATCAGCCGCGACCAGAACTCGCGTCCGAACAGCAGGATCGGCCGCTTGCGGCATTTGCCGGTCTGCACCAGCGTCATCGTCTCGAACAGTTCATCAAGGGTGCCGAAGCCGCCCGGGAAGCACACCAGCGCGATGCTGCGCATCAGGAAGTGCATCTTGCGCAGCGCGAAGTAGTGGAACTGGAAGCACAGCTCCGGCGTGATGTACGGGTTGGGCTCCTGCTCGTGTGGCAGCACGATGTTCAGCCCGATGCTCTTGCCACCGACCTCGAATGCGCCGCGGTTGCCCGCTTCCATGATGCCCGGGCCGCCGCCTGTGACCACATAGACAGGGTTGTCCATGTCGGCCGTGCGCTGCGTGACGAGGGCAGCGAAGCGACGAGCTTCATCGTAGTAGCGGGACATCAGCACGCGGCTTTCGGCGACGCGGATGGCCGAGGCATCGTCCCGGGCCTGAGCTTCCGCAAGACCAGCGGCGGCGGCTTCGGGCGACAGGATGCGCGCGCTGCCGAAGATGACGATCGTCGACTCGATCCCCGCTTCCTTTTGCACCATCTCGGGTTTCAGCAGTTCGAGCTGCATGCGCACCGGTCGAAGTTCTTCGCGCAGCAGGAAATCGTTGTCGGTGAAGGCGAGCCGGTAGGCGCTTTCCGGGCCGCCGTAGCGCGAGGGCGGCGTGGCGGTGCTGGCGTCCTCCTGGGCCGTCGGGAAGTTGCGCGCGGTGAGTTCGGTGCGTTTGTCCATGCGGTGCAGCTTAGCGTGTTGGTAGGCGCGAGGGTGTCAACGGCGAGGTGCCGCGCACACGGGGCAATCGGGGTCGCGTGCCAGTCGGATTTCAGTCCACTCCATCCGGCGGGCGTCAAGCATCTGCAGCCGACCCGCCAGCGAGCCACCGACACCGGCCAGCAGCTTCAGCGCCTCGGCCGCCTGAACGCTGCCGATGATGCCGACCAGCGGAGCGAACACACCCATCGTCGCGCAGCGCGCTTCCTCGAACGTGGCATCAGGTGGGAAGATGCAGGCATAGCAGGGGTGATCGGCCTGGCGGGTGCCGCGCTGGGCGGTGACGTAGACGGACACTTGCCCGTCGAAGCCAATCGCCGCCCCCGACACCAGCGGCCGGGCATGCCGAACACAGGCCGCGTTCACTGCCTGCCGTGTCGCGAAGTTGTCACAGCAATCGATGACCAGGTCCGCTGCGGCGACCCGCTCATTCAGCCGCACGGCATCGGCGCGCTCACGGAGGGCGACCACCTGCACTTCGGGGTTGATCCCATGCACCGTGGCCGCTGCGGAATCGACCTTGGCCTTCCCGAGGCTCGCCATCGAGTGGGCGATCTGCCGCTGCAGGTTCGTCAACTCCACCGTGTCGTCGTCGACGATCGTCAATTTGCCGATGCCGGCAGTGCCCAGGTACATCGCCACCGGCGAGCCCAGACCGCCAGCACCGATCACCAGCACATGCGCTGCCAGCAGTCGCTGCTGGCCATCGATACCGATCTCGTCGAGCAGGATGTGGCGCGAGTAACGCAGCAGTTGGTCGTCGTTCATCGGAGTGAAGACACGAAAAAACGCCCGCATGCAGCGGGCGTTGGAGATCGTGGAGTGCGGCTGGCCTTCACCGTCGGGCCGCGTGCTGCCCTGATCGCCGCGACTCGTCAGTTCGAATCGGGATCAACCTTGCGCTCGGTCATCGATTTGCTGACCAGTACCGGCTTGCCCTTGAGACGGTTGATCGCCTGAGCCAGTTGGAAGTCGTCTTCGCTACCGAACTCTGCCGGGGGCTTGATCGGCGCGGCGGCTTTCTTGGCGCTTTCCTCTTCGAGCTTCTTGCGGGCGAGCTCGCGCGCTTTCTCGCGGGCTTCGTCCTTCACTTCAGCGCCCTGGCCGCTTTGCAAGTGCTTTTCCAGGTCGGCTTCACGAGGGCGCAAGGCCGAGAACAGGTTGCCCTCGGCGGTTTCGTCGATCATCACATCGGGCACGATGCCCTTGGCCTGGATCGATTTGCCACTCGGCGTGTAGTAACGCGCGGTGGTGATCTTCAGCGCTGTGTCAGGGGAGAGCTGCCGCACGGTCTGCACCGAGCCCTTGCCGAAGGTCTGCCCGCCCATCACAGTGGCACGCTTGTTGTCCTGCAAGGCGCCGGCAACGATCTCGCTGGCCGAAGCCGATCCTTCATTCACCAGCACCACCAGCGGCACCGACTTCAGCGCTTCAGGCAGGCGCCGCAACGGATCGGTACCGCCGCGCCGCAGGTAGTACTCCGGACCGGCTTTGAAGATCGACTTCGACTCAGGAATCTGGCCGTTGGTTGTCACCACCGTGGCATCTGCCGGCAGGAAGGCCGAGGAAATCGCCACCGATGCCTCGAGCAGACCGCCCGGATCGTTGCGCAGATCGAGCACGATGCCCTTGAGGTTGGGATCCTGTTTGTAGATCTCTTCGAGCTTGCGGGCGAAGTCCTCGACAGTGCGGTCCTGGAACTGGCTGACACGCACCCAGGCGTATCCCGGCTCGACCAGCTTCGCGCGCACGCTGACAGTGCGGATTTCCTCGCGCACGATCGTGACGGGGAAGGTGCGGTCTTCGGACTTGCGAAACAAGGTCAGCACGACCTTGGTGCCGGGTTCACCTCGCATGCGCTTGACTGCCTGCTCCAGCGTGAGACCCTTCACCACGGTGTCGTCGATCTTGGTGATCAGATCACCGCTCTTCAGCCCGCCGCGGTAGGCGGGCGATCCTTCAATCGGCGTGACCACCTTGACCAGACCGTCTTCCATGCCGATCTCGATGCCGACACCGACGAAGCGGCCGGACGTGCCTTCGCGGAATTCCTTCCAAGATTTCTTGTCGAAGTACTGAGAGTGCGGATCCAGCCCGGCGACCATCCCGCCGATGGCGTCGGTGATCAGTTTCTTTTCGTCGACCGGTTCAACGTAGTCGCTCTTGACCATGCCGAACACTGCCGCCAGCTGCTGCAATTCATCCAGGGGGAGCGAGCTGACAGAGTTTCGAGCGGTCGCCTGCAGTTGCATCGTGACCAGCGCGCCGGCCACGGCACCCAGCGCGATCCAACCTGAAATCTTGAACTTCGTACCCATGTCCGACCCTCTAACTGGCTTGTGCATTCGATCCTCGTCTCAGTATAGAACCCAGGGCTGTATCGATGCTGCAGGAGCTGGCTTAGTTTCAGATGATGAAGCCGCGGGGCAAAAGAAATGCCGGATCGACGTCAAAGCTGACGCATCGGGCCGACCGAGGCATTCAAGTTCGGCCCCGTGGCGTCGATAGCAAGCTGAAGTCCGTGCTTTCTGGGCGATGGCACTCTGCCACCGCCGCGCATTGGCATTGACCGATGACAAGGCCGCGCGATGTTCCGCTTATTCAGAGGGCCAAAAGCTGACCCGGTGGCTGCGCTGACGTTGATGGACAGCGTGCATGCGGCGCCCGATCAAAACCCACCGACCCAGCGAGCCGAGCGGCGGCGTGCACTCCCGAGCGAGCAGGATCGGAAACTGACAACGCAGGCGCGGCAGTGGTTGCGCAGCCTCGCGGCGCGGGAGCGGCCGCTGGCGTTGTGCTCGACGTATCCGCGGCTTGCCAATCGCTTGGCCACTGCTTGGGAAGACCCTGTGCAGACCGAAGCGATCTTCGATGAATTGATGATCGACGACCGCGGCGGTCGGCTTGGCTTTGCTCCGTTGGTGGCCAACGAGCTGATGCGCTTGCACCAGCTCCATGAAAAGCGCTCCAAATTGCACGGCAACAGTTGATGCCTGACCAGCCGCAGGACGCTCAGCCGGCCTTGCTTTCGTCAGACCAGGGCTGGTTAAGAGTTGCTGTCCAGCCCTGACGCCTGCAATGGCCAAGGCAGGTTGCTCGCTCTTGCCTAGACGGCGCCCAGATGCTCCGCCAGGCTAGCGACACCGGTCCCGGTGAGCAGGATGCCACCCCATATAAGCCGCCCGTTCGCAACGCCTCGCTCCAACGCGATTGCCGAAGCGCAGTGTCTTTGCCGACGGCAGCGGCCGGTGCGTCGGTGCACATCGCCAACGACTGTGAAGCGATCGAGATGAGACTCATTGGGGCGCTGTTCCGGCCCGGCGAAAGCCACGGCGTATCCACACAATCCCGCTTACGTCGTGTCGCGCTGGCGTTCCAGGTTCCGGCCGTAAATCGATGTGCCTTTCAGCTTTGTCGCAGGTCGCCGACAGGAATCGAACTGGAGGGCTACGGGCCTGATTTCCCTGCGTTCTACCCCCAGGGGGTCGCCGTTGCATACGACGGGCATTTGCAAATCATGTCCGCCGATTCCACAAACCAGCCCGGTTGATCCGCTTCGGAGCCCGACGCGCCGAAGGAAGCTGATTCGTCTGTCGTCTCTGCCGGACCAGCAATGCGCGGTTTTTTGCAGTACTGCACTGGAACTCGAGGGTCGTGCGTTGGTAAATGGCGCCTTGAAGGCCCGCTTTTCTGCGTATTCAGCGCAGCCCGCCTTGCCTAAGCTGCTGCATGTTCGTTACCCCGTCTGGACCGTGATGCTGGGCATGGTGTTCACCGAGTTCGTCGAACTCGTCGAGGAGCGTTTTTCGCCGGCACTGGCCGACGCCGTGCTGCAAGACGTGGCCCCGCCGCATGGCGGCGCCTACACCGCGGTGGGCTACTACCCGCACGAGGAAATGCTGGCGCTGGTGGGTGCACTGTCGGCGCGCACCGGCGTGGCGGCACCCGAGCTGGTGAAGGTCTTCGGCCACCACTTGCTGAAGCGCTTTACGCAGGGCCACGGGGAGATGTTTGCGCGCAGCGCCAACCTGTTCGACTTCGTTGCCTCCATCGACGGCCATATCCATGTCGAGGTGCACAAGCTCTACGACCAGGCCACCCTGCCGCGCTTCAAGGTGCTGTCCCGCACGCCCACGACGATGACGCTTTTGTACCAGTCGTCGCGGAACATGGAAATGCTGGCGCAGGGCCTGCTGGAAGGCGCAGCGCAACACTACGGCGAGGAGTGCCGAATCACCCAGGCTCCCTGTAGTGGCGCCCAGGGCGACGGCGTGCTGTTCACGCTGGACAAGACGCTGTAATGAGCCATCGCGAGGCCGGCGGGCCTGCATCTGCAGAGCCGTCGCCCGCTCATGCACCGGCGGTTGATGCCGAACTGGCGCTGCTGCAGCGCCGGTTCGATCGCGAGCGCGCCTCGCGAAAGGCTGCCGAATCTCTCCTGGTACAGAAGAGCGGCGAGCTCTACACGGCGGCGCAAACGGCGCGCGAAGCAGAGCGCCGCCTGAGCCTGGCACTGTGGGCCAGTGGCGAGGGCATCTGGGACTGGTCGGCCGACCAGGACCGCATCCACGTTCAGGGCCTGGAAGTGGCCGGGCAGCCGGTGGTGCTGGAAATCGACACCCTGGCCGCGCTGATGGGCCAAGTGCACGCCGCCGACCGCGACGCGGCCATGCTGTCCTTCAAGCTCTACGCCAGCGGGGCGCGCGACGATATCGACACCGCCTTCCGGTTGCCCTTCGCCGGAGCGCTGCGTTGGGTGCGCTTGCGCGGCCGCGCGCTGGAACGCGATGCTGCCGGGCGGCCGCTGAAGATCGCCGGCACCATCAAGGATGTGACTTCGCAGCGCGAAGCGGAGCAATCGCTGCAGGTGATGGCCCACGCCTTTGCCAGCGCGCACGAGGCGCTGGTGGTGGTCGACGCGCAAGGCCGCATCGTGCAGGCCAACGATGCCTTTTGCCAGCTGGCGGGGCAGGCCATGGGCGCGCTGGAAAGGCAGCCGCTGGCGCTGCTGGTGACGCTGAATGAAGACGCAGGCTTCGACGGCGCCTGGAGCGGTGAGAGCGTGCTGGGCCAGCCCGGTCACGAGCGGCATGTCGAGGTGACTGTGGCGCCAGTGGCCGGACATGCCGGCCACGGCAACTGCTATATCGTGGCGCTTCGCGACGTCAGCCAGCGGCGCGAGGCCGAGGCGGCGCTGCAGCGCCAGGCCTTGCACGACTCGTTGACTGCGCTGCCCAACCGCGCCGCGCTGATGCGTTATCTCGCAGACCGCATCATGCAGGCGAGTCAGAACGCCGACTCCGAAACGGCCTGCACCGAGCCGTTCGCCCTGATATTCGTCGACCTCGATGGCTTCAAGCCCGTCAACGACATGCTCGGTCACCATGCCGGCGACCTTGTGCTGCAGCAGGTGGCTGAACGCATGAGCGCTGCCGTGCCCGAGGCCTTTCTGGCCCGCTGGGGCGGCGACGAATTCGTGCTGGTGCTGCCCGGACCCAGTGGCGAAGACGAGGCTCGCATCGCTGCCGAACGCCTGCAACTGGCGATGGCGCCGCCGCTGTCGGTGCTGGGGCAGTCGGTGTCGGTCACGCCCAGCGTGGGTGCCGTGTGTTTCCCGCACGACGGTAGCGATGCGCCGACGCTCCTGCGCCGCGCCGACGTGGCGATGTACGTCGCGAAAGACCGAGGGCGCAACCGACTGGTTGTGTTCGAGCCGGCGCTGGACGAGCAGTTGCAGCGCCGGACCCGAATGCAGGCGCAGCTGCGCAGCGACGCCGAATCTGCTGCCATCCACTTCGTCGTGCAACCCAAGTTCAATGCTTCGGGCGCGTGCACCGGCGGCGAGTTGCTGATGCGCTGGACCACCGATTTCTTCGGCCCCGTGTCGCCTGCAGAGTTCATTCCGTTGGCCGAGCAATCGGGCCTGATCGAAAGCCTGGGCCGGCAGGCCCTGGACGCCGCCGCTGAACTGGCAACGCAACTGCGCCGCATGGGTCTGCGCCAAAGCGTGTCGGTGAACCTCTCGCCGCGCCAGCTGCTCGACGAAGACATCGTGCAGGTGATCATGGACGCTTGCGTCCGCCATGGCGCCGACCCTGGACAGCTGGAACTCGAACTGACCGAATCCGCGCTGGTCACCGACATCGACCAGGTAGCGGCCCGCCTCGTGCGCCTGCGCGGCCACGGCTTCAAGATCGCGCTGGACGACTTCGGCACCGGCTATTCGTCGCTGAGCCATCTGCGCGCACTGCCTTTCCACAAGGTGAAGATCGACCGCAGCTTCATCAGCGACCTCGAAGCCGACCGGCGCAGCATCATCGTGCTGCAAGGCATCGTTCAGCTGTGCCGCAGCCTCGGGCTGAGCACGGTGGCCGAAGGCGTGGAAACGGCGTGGCAGTTCGAATACCTGCGCGACATCGGCATCGAAGAATTCCAGGGCTACCACTTCGCTCGCCCGCTGCCCTGCGCACGCTGGCTGGGCGAATTGTCCGGTGCCGAGGCTGAAGGGATACCGGACCGTTCAGCAAAGCCGCCGGGTGAATCCCTGGTCTGAATGCCACGTGGTGTCGCGGCCCGTCACGACCTTCATCGCCGAGAAAGAGGCAGCCATGCGGGCCGAATTGCGCCGGGCTTCGTCCTCACGAATAGGTGCCGAGACCTTGAGCAATCCACGCTGCCCGCTGCGGAAAAAAAGCTACGGCCGAGCGAGCAAAGCTTCCACTCAGGCCGTGAGCCGATCCTGTAAACTTCTAATTTTGTTTTTTAAAGTAATACTGATGTCAGCAAATCCAGCTCACGTAACCAAAAACAAGCTTGCAAAGATGTACGCCATTGGAATCGTCGTTTTCAGCGGTGTCTTTGGCTTCCTGACGTTGTTTGCCGTCTTCCTGGCGAATCTGAAATGACCCCGGGAGCCGCAACGGCCCCCGGCACCATCACTGCAAGCTGATCCTGCGGCGCACCCTGCAGGTAGCTGGCCTTTCTTGAGCCTGCGGAAATAGTCGACTCCGAACAGTCCGGACTCGCCGGTAAGGTGTGGCCGAGGACTCATGCGGTCCGTGTTCGATGAGCAACAAGGCAAGTACGAGCTGGCCGACGAGGGTGCAGTGAAAACACTCACAGGCTCGCCAGGCTCATCCTCAAGCTGTGCTCACCGCCGCAGCCCGTCCCATCCATAGGTCATCAAGGGCGCTCGTCAGTCTCTTGGGCAGCCGTCGCGTGTCGCTGACCAACAGGCGTGTGCCCGCACTGGCCCGCACGCGACCGTGGGTGTGGTCAACCAGCGGCAGCTTGGGCTCCGTGCCCTCGGGTGGGGTTGCTCGGAATTGAGCGCACGCCCACAACCAGGCCCCCCTGTGCGAGGCGTCTTCGCGCCGAATTTGTAGGGCCTACTCGCTCGACCCTTGGCGATGCACTCCGCCGTCAGAGCATGCAGCGCGGACAGCTTGCGCTTGGCGTCGCGGCCGCACAGCTCGCACAGGCGTTGGGCGCTCCCGATCTTGACCTCCAGCGCCGAGGTGGAGGAGAACTCCAGGATGCACGCGCATCGCGCGGGCCTGCAAGTCGATCACCTCTGCCAGACAAGAAGGCACGTGGCACTGATTGCGCAGTTTGAGCAGTTCCGTGTGGAACAGGTCATGGGTGTTGGGCGAATGCGCAGGCATCGGACATAAAGGGAACCCCGATGCAGTTTGCGAGAAACTGAAATTGATTCGCTGCGAATCGTACATCTTCACGATCTAAATCAGCCCTAATCGCCA